>NZ_JBZYCU010000019.1:0-42174 GCF_058933875.1 Streptococcus sp. STC1396
ACTCATGCTCAAGGCGATATTTTGGGGTACTCGTCGGTAGAGTGGATTAGTTTGTCCCGCGAAAGTGATATTCAAGAAATTATCAACCACAAAGCCCTCACTTAGATTATACTTCTAAATGAGGGCTGTTGTCTTTATTTTCGTGTTTCTGTGGGTGACGGCTATGTCGTCATGGCTGTCTGTCCCACTCTCACTTATATTGTACAAGGACTAAATGAATCTAAAATGAATTTTGAGGAAATTTAAAAAATAATTCGAAAAGTCTTTTATTTTTTCTCCAGCTGGAAAGTCAGGATAAAGCGACTTCCCTGGCCAAGCTCTGACACTAGCTCTATCTGGACCTGGTGCAAATCGGCGATTTTCCGAACCAAGGCTAGTCCCAGACCGCTTCCCTCTTGACTGTTTTTATTTCTAGCTTGGTCAACTTGATAAAACCGATTCCATATTTTATCAGTCTCGGCTGGAGCAATACCAGCACCATTATCCGCCACCGTCAGCTGACAGACACCATCTAGCTTGCACAAAGAGAACTCAATGCGGTCTTTGGTAGATTTCAAGGCATTGCTAATCAGATTGTCCAAAAGCCGGTGAAGCAGAAGCTCATCAGCAACAATCCAGCAATCTTCATCTATGGAAGCTTCTAAAACAAGCCTCTTATCTTGGCTAAGCTTTTGAAAATCGATCAGCTTGTCTGTCAGTAAAGCAGATAATGATATCTTCTGCATAACCAGAGCCGGCTGATTCTCAAGCCTGGACAAATCCAAGATATGGCTAATCATCTCCTTCATGCGCTTGGTCTGACGATTGATGATTTCAAAAGATTCCTTGGATTCATCCAAATTTTCTGCATAATGAAGGCCATATTCACTCTCAGACAAAACGACTGCTACCGGTGTCCGCAGCTCATGGGAGACGTCATGGTTAAACTGCTTTTCCCGCTGGAAGGAAGTCTCAAGCGAGTCCAGCATGAGATTAAAAGCCTTTCCCAGACGATGCAGCTCATCATCCTTATCTTTCAGAGCCAGCCGCTTAGAAAAGTCTCCGCTCTCGCGAATTTCCACTGCCGTCTGCGATAGCTGATCCACCGGCCTCAGGGCTTTCTTGAGAATCCCATAACCACCAGCAATAATCAAGATCAATAGAAAAGGAGAAATGAAGGCCAGAGCTGTTAGATAATCAATCCATTCATGATTGCTATGACTGCTCAGAGTTACCGCCCGCAGCCACTGACCGCCATTTTTCATCTCGATATCAAAGTAAAGATAGGTCTTTTGAGCAACTGTCACAGTCGTCACAACCGATTGGTTGAAGGGAAGGGTCTCATCAAAGCCTGATGGCAAACTTTTTCTAACAAGGCTTCCCGAACTATCATAGATAGAATAAAAAATTCCATCATCCATAGCCTCATACTCACTAGGCTGCTGGCTGATTTCCGTGGCTGACTCAATCAGCTCCCGCTTGGCTGCCGCATCTGCCAGATTGCTGGATAACAGAAAGGCTAGACCCAGCAGCACTAGAATAAAGACAAAGAGAAAACTGCTGTACCAAAGAGTAATGCGTAGAACAATGCTGCCTTTTTTCTCCTTATTCCGAGCTCCAGATAACATAGCCTACTCCCCTCTTGGTGTGAATAATGGACTGCTTCTTATCCTGATCGATCTTGCGGCGAATATTTTTAATCAGAACATCAATGATATTGGATTCTCCTTCATAATCAAAATCCCAGACATGGTCCCGAATCTGCTCCCGCGATAAAATATGATCTAGATTGCGTGCCAGGTATTCCAACACTTCGTATTCCTTGGCTGTCAGATCTAAGACTTGATCATCTTTCAGGACTGCCTTCTTAGTCAAATCCAGGACTAGATCGCCTAGGTCAATTTTCTGACTAACCAGCTCACGCTGCTGTCGCCGAAGAAGAGCCCGCAGCCGGGCCAAGAGTTCTTCAAACTCAAAAGGCTTGACCAAATAATCATCTACCCCCAAATCCAAGCCCTTAATCTTGTCTTCCAAGCTATCACGCGCCGTTAGGACCAAGACGATAACTTGCTGTCCGGCCTGTCGGATTTTCTCTAGAAAGGCAAAGCCGTCCATGCGAGGCATCATAATATCTAAAATAATCAAATCGTAGTTCATCATTTCCAAAAATTCTAAGGCTTCCTCCCCATCAAAAGTACTATCCACACTAAAATGCTCTTTCTTGAGAAGCTTTGTCAAACTGCGGTTCAGATCCGCTTCATCTTCCACCAATAATAACTTCATCAGGACTCCTTTCCAATCTTGGTCCTCTGTTTTTTCAGTGCGTCCAAAGAGTAACAATCACAGCTTTTAAAAAATACTAAGCCGATTGGGTTTCTAGCAGCTAGATAAAAATCTATCACAATGCTACTACATCTCCTCTGATTGTAACATAGATCCAGAAAAAGGAAAACTTCTGTCATCCTCGATTAGTCAACAAAAAACAGCTGCCTGTAAGCAGCTGTTGTTCTACTATTTAAAACTTAAAGCGGAGAGCTCTCACTCATTTCTACTTGCTCAGCCGCAAAAAATTGAGCTGCTGCAACGGCTTTTTTCCAGCCCTGATAGAGTTTTTCTTTCCGCGCCAGCTCCATCCGCGGAGCAAAACTCTGGCCGACAGCATTTAACTGTTTCAACTCTTCTAAGTCTTTCCAGTAGCCAACTGCCAGACCCGCTAAGAAAGCTGCTCCTAGAGCTGTCGTCTCCAGATTTTGAGCACGGGCAATTTCAATTCCTAAAATATCCGCCTGAAACTGCATGAGATACTGGTTCATGGCAGCACCACCATCTACTTTTAGGAGTTGAATAGGGGTCTGAGTGTCCTTTTCCATCGTCTCAATGATGTCTCTGACCTGATAAGCAATCGACTGGAGGGTCGCCTTGACAAAGTCTTCTTTAGAAGTTCCCCGAGTCAAGCCAAAGACAGCCCCTCGAGCATTCTGATCCCAGTAGGGAGCCCCAAGGCCAGTAAAGGCCGGCACCACATAGACCTCATCCTCATTCTGCGACTGCTGAGCACACTGCTCAGACTCTGCTGAAGTAGCAATCAGCCTCAAGCCATCTCTCAGCCACTGAACCGCACTGCCCGCAATGAAAATCGATCCCTCTAAAGCATAAGTGATTTTCCCATCAATACCATAACCGATGGTCGTCAGGAGATTATTCTGAGACAGACGCATATCGCTGCCAGTGTTGAGAATGATAAAAGATCCGGTTCCATAAGTGTTTTTGACCATACCCGGCTCAAAAGCCAGCTGCCCAAACAGGGCTGCTTGCTGATCTCCAGCCATGCCCGAAATGGGCACTGTTCCGCCATAGAAGTGATAAGGTTTGGTGTATCCGTAAATTTCTGAATTAGAGCGAACCTCCGGCAGCATCGCCAAAGGTACCCGGAGAAGCTCCAAAATTTCCTTATCCCAAGCCAGATCCTTAATATTATAGAGCATGGTTCTAGCTGCATTTGAATAATCTGTGACATGGGCTGCACCATCTGTCAACTTCCAGACCAGCCAGGAATCAATGGTGCCAAAGAGCAACTCACCTCGCTCTGCCCGCTCTTGAGCCCCCTCCACATGATCCAGTATCCAACGAACCTTGGTAGCTGAAAAGTATGCGTCGATGACTAGACCTGTCTTGGCATGAAAAAATTCCGTATAACCCTGCTGCTTAAGCTCTTCTGCCAGCGGAGCTGTCTGCCGTGACTGCCAAACGATAGCATTGTAAATGGGCAGACCCGTCTCCTTATCCCAAACCACGGTCGTTTCCCGCTGGTTTGTAATCCCAATAGCCTCAATCTGACTTGGCTTAATCCCGCTTTCAATAAAGGTATTCGCGATGACCGATTGAACCGAGTTCCAAATTTCATTGGCATTATGTTCCACCCAGCCCGGTTGAGGAAAAATCTGCCGAAATTCCTTTTGACTGGCACAGACCTGCTCACCCCGATGATTGAAAATAATAGCTCTGGAACTAGTCGTCCCCTGATCAATAGCCATAATGTATTTTTCTTGCAGCATAAAAAGCCTCCAT
Organism: Streptococcus sp. STC1396; assembly: GCF_058933875.1. NCBI lineage: Bacteria > Bacillati > Bacillota > Bacilli > Lactobacillales > Streptococcaceae > Streptococcus > Streptococcus sp. STC1396. Next base: position 4,048 of record NZ_JBZYCU010000019.1, read on the forward strand.
TCTGTCTTTGCTTCCATTATACAAAATAAAGCGCTTTCTTGCTATTCTTTTAGAAGGTTTTTGTGAAGAAATCACAAAAAACCTCCCCGAAGGAAGGTTCCATGCTGCATTATAGGCGTGCATTCAATTCTGCACCAAGCTCTTCAAAGCCTGGTTTGCCCAGCAAAGCAAACATATTTTTCTTGTAAGCTTCAACACCTGGTTGGTCGAATGGGTTGATGGCATTCAAGTAGCCTGAAAGAGCGATGGCCAATTCGAAGAAGTAAATTGTGTAGCCAAGAGTAAAGGCATCTTGCTCAGGAAGGGTTATATACATGTTTGGTACGTCACCGTCTGTGTGGGCAAGAAGAACACCGTCAGTCGCTTTTTTGTTTACAAAGTCAACGTCTTTACCTTGAAGGTAACCGAGTCCGTCAAGGTCTTCTTCCAAAGTAGGAATAATCACGTTCTTACGTGGTTTGTCAACACGGACAACAGTTTCAAACATGATACGAGTTCCTTCTTGGATAAATTGACCAAGTGAGTGCAAGTCAGTTGAGAAGTTTGCTGAAGTTGGGTAGATCCCTTTTTGGTCTTTCCCTTCTGATTCACCAGCCAATTGTTTCCACCATTCTGAGAAGTATTGAAGTGATGGCTCGTAGTTTACCAAGATTTCAGTAGCATAGCCTTTGCGGTAAAGGATGTTACGAACGGCTGCGTATTGGTAAGCTTCATTTTCAGCAATCTTGTCTGAAGTATAATCTTTACGAGCTGCGTTAGCACCTTCCATAAGGGCTTTGATGTCAGCACCTGATGCAGCGATTGGAAGCAAACCAACTGCTGTCAAGACTGAGAAACGTCCACCGATGTCATCTGGAACCACAAATGTTTCCCAACCGTTGGCATCTGCTTCAACTTTCACAGCACCTTTGACGCGGTCAGTTGTTGCATAGATCCGTTTGTTGGCTTCTTCTTGGCCATATTTCTTAATCAAGAGTTCTTTGAAGACACGGAAAGCAATCGCTGGTTCAGTTGTTGTACCTGATTTAGAAATCACGTTTACTGAGAAGTCTTTGTCTGCTACGTACTCTACCAAGTCAGCAAGGTAAGTAGAGGAGATTGAGTTCCCAGCATAAAGGATTTGTGGGGCCTTGCGTTCTTCTTTTGTTTGCAAGTTAGCAAAGTGGTTGTTGAGGAAGTCAATAGCCGCCTTGGCACCCAGATAAGATCCACCGATACCGATCACGACCAAAACATCGCTCTCACCTTTAATCTTTTCTGCTGCTGCCAAAATACGGGCAAATTCTTCCTTATCATAGTTTTCTGGCAAATCCAGCCAACCCAAAAAGTCGCTGCCTGCTCCAGTTCCCTTACGAATCAACTCATCTGCTACAGTGACTTGAGACTGTAAGTAGTCTACCTCGTGTGGTGCAACAAACTTGTTCAACACCTTTGAGTAATCAAATTTAATATGTGTCATGGTGATCCTCCTTTATTCTTCACCTCTATCATATCGCTTTCATACTTTTTTAGCAAGTAATTCCTTCGATGAAAACGCTTTTAGTTGATATTTTGTTAAAATTTTTACAATTTTGCAAATCCTAGACCAGAAGCGAACGCAATCGTTTGCGCAATCTGCTATTTTTACCAGAAAATTCCTGCCCCCAATTTCATGAGCAAGTTGAGATTTTCAGCGTCCTTTAGGCTTGATTGATTCAACATTGGAACCTAGTTCTCGCTTCGCTCAAACTACGTCAATGTCTCTAAACTCATCTTCCTCCTTCGGAGTTGATTCGTTAAGAGGCATAGAAAAAGAGCACACAGTTCAAATCGCTTAGGGCTGCTGGATTCCTCCCCTGACCCGCTTCACGCAGAACTGTTGCTCCACTAACTAGTATAACACAAACTTTCTTTTTTGGCTAATTTTCTTCACTTTTTCCTGCGATTTCTGAAAAAGTTCTGCATAATCGCCGCGCATTCTTCCTCCAAAAGGCCGCTTTCAACCTCTACGCGATGATTCAACCGCTCATCCGTAAGAATATCGTAAAGACTACCCCCAGCTCCAAATTTCTGATTTTTCGCCCCATAGATCACCTTGGGAATGCGAGCCAGGCCGATGGCGCCACTGCACATGACGCAGGGCTCAATCGTGACAAAAAGCGTCGTATCTAGCAGGCGCCAGCTATTTTCCTGCTGATTGGCCTCCTCAATCGCCATGATTTCCGCATGCATGACCGCCCGCTGCAGCTCCTCACGCGCATTATGCCCGCGTCCGATAATCTGACCATCCTTGACCAAGACACAACCAATCGGTATTTCATCATTGGCGAGAGCAATCTCTGCCTCCTTCAGAGCCTCCCTCATAAATATCTCTTTTTCCTCTATCGTGTAATCCATCTCTTCCCTCTTCCTTTTAGTTTCTTTGTTCATTATACCACAGGCAGCTTATGACTCACAAAAAAAGCCGCCGATTGGGCGACTCTTATGGGAGATTATTATGAAAAAGTTTAGGAGGTTTAAACAAAGTTAGGAGGTCTTTGTTCATGCTTCTAGTATAGCTGGTCTATCTTAAATAAAGCTTAAGCTTTCTGAATATTGATGATTTTGGAAATATCGCCACTTAGAATCTCAAAAATATCAGACAAAGTGCTGGCTTACTACTCTTTGTCGCAGAAGCAACTATTGTGATCTCTCTCATTCTTTACGTAATTCAAGGATTTGGTCATAGCGCTCTTCTTCATCAATATGATGGGCTATTTCCAGCACAGTAATCGGTAAAGAAAAGATTAGGTCTCTAACCAGACGACTATTTTTTTCATCCAAAGCTGATGTAACTTCGTCTGCTAATAAAATATCCTTCTCACGTAAGAGAAAACGAGCTAACTCTAATCTGACACGTTGACCTCCTGAAATGTTTTCACCATTATTATGAATCTCTACATTCAAAATATCCTGGAATTCATCTATTAAGCCAACTCGGTCCAATACCTCCAATAATTCATGATCCTGAAAAGGCTGACCAAAAGTTAGATTATAGCGGATAGTATCGTTAAACAGGAAGGGATGCTGACTAATTAAACCGATATTCCCTTGGAAATGGCTCGTTACCTGATTTCCATCATACTGAACGAAAATGTCTCCCTCATCACATGCTTCTTCTCCTAAAATCAAGCGAAAAAGAGTCGTCTTCCCAGATCCACTCGGCCCTTTTATCAAGACCTTCTGACCTACTGAAATCGTCGCCGTCAAATCAGAAAAAAGTTGACGTCCAGCAAAGCTTTTTGAAATATGATTTAAGTGCAACGATTCAAGATTTTCGACAAATTGATCCTTTGTCTCTTCAAAATCAGGTTCTTCTTCGATAATTTTAAACAGACGGTTCGCAGTCGGCAGGGCACCTTGGAGATTGGCTGCACTGTACATCAGAGTTTGGATCGGTTCGACCAACATCCCCGCAGCCACATACATAGAGATGAGGCTTGTGATGGAAATAGATTTCCCCTGTAAACTCAAATAAAATCCTAAAGCAAGAGGAACAACCTGACTAAAAAAGACCATAAAACCATTAAAGAAAAAAATAGTATTATGTGTGAAACAAAATCTTTGGATGGCTTTTTGATATTCTCCGTTTACATCATTCACTCGCTCTTCATTCAGCTTCATGGCCTGATTAATCCGTAAGGTTTGACTGCCTTGCATACTATCTGAGACAAGCCCATGTAATTTTGTTCTAAGTTTGGACCAGCTGTCTCCTGAATCTTGTAAACGACGATTCATGATGAACTGCGGAATGGGTCTCATAATCGTAAAAATCACAAAAATAAGTCCTAAGAGAAAATTTTGTGAAACAATATAAATGGCTGTAACAAGGGCAACAAATCCCCAACTCACCATAACATTTATATTTTCTAAATAATTATCGCCCACATATTCCATATCTTGAGTTAGCAGACTAACTTTTTCATCATTGGAAAATTTAGGATTTAATATGACCTTCTTAAATAAAAGGGCACGGACACTTTTGTTAATTTCCCTTCGAAATGTATTGTGCGAATGGTTTGAAAATAGCATCAGACTATAGATAACAAGATAGACGGACAAACCAAATAAAGCAAAATTGAGAATCTTTTCATAAGAAAGGCCGTCTTGATCCAACTTCAAGGCCTTCGTTAAAATCAGAGGTTGCGCCAACACCAAACCACTATTCACAATACGCCCTAGAAAAATAGGAAAAAGGTACTTCTTATCTATGTACTTGTAAATATTTCTCATAATTATCACCTACCAAAATAGAAAAGTGCAAATTCTAATAGATATCGTGACAAATTCACATCATCACTTTTTTATATGTGCAATTTATTTATACTCATTATACATTTTTTGAAATAGTAAATCAAGAATATCTAAAAGATTAGCCGATAAAAGCTGCAATATCGCTAACTTCTTGGGCAATATAGGTGGCGCCAGCTTCTTCCAATTCTTCCCTGCTACCAAAGCCATAAAGGACACCGATAGAATCAAGCTTTTGCGCTTGAGCGCCAAGCACATCGTGCTCTCTGTCTCCAATCATGATGGTATGTGCCAAATCTGTAATCTGATTTTGCTCTAAGGCATACTGGATAACATCGCTTTTTTTACTACGTTTTCTGTCCATGGTCGCGCCAGCTACAAAGTCAAAATAGTCATACAAACCAAAGTGTTTGAGAATTTGAATGGAAAATTCTTCAGGTTTTGATGTAGCTACAATCAACTGTTTACCAGCCTGCTTCAAAGAAGCCAGCAAGTCTGGAATACCTGGATAGACCTCGTTTTCATAAAGGCCTTTTTCGGAAAAGTACTCATGATAGTAGTCAATGGCCTTTAAGCATTCTTCCTTAGAAAATCCATAAAAGCGCTCAAAAGAATCCTGCAAGGGCGGACCGATAAAAACTCTCAATGCTTTCTTGTCTGGCACCTCAATCCCGTATTTTCCTAAGGCATAGGCTACCGAGTTGGTAATCCCTAGTTCTGAATTGGTCAAGGTACCGTCTAGGTCAAATAAAATCGTTTGATACATTTTTTCCTCTTTCTGTTTTCCAAAAGAGGCTGGGACAGAAATCGGTAATTCGTTAGAATTCGATTTCGTCGTCCCACCTCCGCACAGTTGAGTAGGGCTGTAAAAGCTGATGAAATCAGCGTAGTAGAGCCCACTCAACCACTGCGTCTTGCTCGACAATCAAAAGACAATTGAGAGGCTAGGACTTTTGTCCCAGCCTCTGTCTTCATTTGCTTATAAACTAGACCAAACACTTTCCAAGATATTGGTTTGCTCGCGACCTGGTCCGACTGAGAAGGTCGAAATGCGGACTCCAACCAGTTCGCTGACACGGCGAACATAATTGCGGGCATTTTCTGGCAGGTCTTCTAGACTGCGAACACCTGTAATGTCTTCTGACCAGCCTGGCAATTCTTCATAGATTGGCTTGCAACGCTTAAGCTGCTCTAGACTTGCTGGGTAATGGTCGATTCTTTGACCGTCCAAATCGTAGGCCACACAGATTTTGACTGTATCCAGACCACTCAAAACGTCAATGGAGTTAAGGGAAAGGTTGGTAATTCCTGATACGCGGCGGCTGTGGCGCATAACAACTGAGTCAAACCAGCCCACACGACGCGGACGGCCAGTCGTTGTACCGTATTCATGACCCACTTCGCGGATGCGTTCGCCCACTTCATCAAAAAGCTCCGTTGGGAACGGTCCATCACCGACACGGCTCGTATAGGCCTTGCAGACACCAACTACCTTGTCAATCTTGCTTGGACCAACACCTGAACCAATCGTCACCCCACCAGCAACTGGGTTGGACGAAGTTACAAACGGATAGGTTCCCTGGTCAATATCCAGCATGACGCCTTGAGCCCCTTCAAAGAGGACACGCTTGCCTTGATCCAGAGCGTCATTGAGGATAACAGATGTGTCAGTCACATACTGCTTGATTTGCTGACCGTATTCATAGTACTCTTCAAAAATATCGTCAATGTTCATGGCTTGACCATCGTACAATTTCTCAAAGAGGCGGTTTTTCTCAGCTAGATTACGCTCCAAGCGCTCTCTGAAAATGTCTTTATCCAAGAGGTCTGCAATACGGATACCAACACGCGCAGCCTTGTCCATATAGGCAGGGCCGATTCCCTTGATCGTGGTACCGATTTTATTGTCACCTTTAGCTTCCTCTTGCAGGCGGTCCAGCTCGATATGATAAGGCAGGATGACATGGGCACGGTCTGAAATACGCAAATTATCTGTGGTAACACCTTCTTGGTGCAGATAAGCCAACTCCTTGACCAGAGATTTAGGATTGACCACCATCCCGTTTCCGATTACTGAAATTTTTTCTGGGAAGAAAATTCCTGACGGAATCAAGTGCAATTTATATTTTTTCCCGTCAATTACAATTGTATGGCCAGCATTGTCACCGCCCTGATAGCGAGCAATCACTTCAGCATTGGCCGAAAGGAAATCGGTGATTTTCCCTTTCCCTTCATCTCCCCATTGGGTTCCTACAACAACAACTGATGTCATAATTTCGTCTGAGCTGCGAGAGCTCTTCCTTTCTTAATCTACAAGGCAGGAGTTTCACCTGCAAACGTATCTTACACTTCATTATAAGAAAATTTTGAGTTTTTTTCAAGATTGAACAGTTTTTAAATTTGGATTTTCACTTTTGAAAGCGAATTACTAATTTTAAAAATTTCTATTTTCCCCAAATAAATAAAGCCGTTAAAAGGAAAAGTTCGGAAATTTCGTAGAAACGTAGCGAATAGTTGTTTTCTGACTTTTTTTATAATAGACTGAAGGTACTATATCAAGAACGGAAGAGAATGATGACAATTGATCGGTTATTAGAAAAGCTAGACCCAGCCAGCCCTATCTTACAAGCAACTTTTGGCCTGGAAAGAGAGTCGCTGCGCGTGACAGAAACAGGAAAAATGGCTCAGACTCCCCATCCTAACTGTTTGGGCTCTCGCAATTTTCATCCCTATATCCAGACGGATTTTAGCGAGCAACAGCTCGAATTGATTACCCCCATTGCCACTTCGACTCAGGAAGCTCGTCGTCTGCTGGGGGCCATCACAGATGTGGCTGGACGCTCCATTTCCAGAGAAGAACTCATGTGGCCCTTGTCCATGCCACCACAAATCCAAGAAGATGAGATTGATATCGCTCACCTTGAAAATGTCTACGAGCTCCGCTATCGCCAAGGTCTAGCAGAAAAATACGGCAAACGGCTCCAGACCATTTCCGGCATCCACTACAATATCGAGCTAGGGAAAGATTTGATGACTGCGCTATTTAAAGTTAGTGGCTTTGAATCACTAAAAGATTTCAAAAATGCTCTCTATCTCAAATTGGCTCGAAATTTCCTGCGTTTCCGCTGGTTGCTGACTTATCTTTACGGAGCGGCTCCTCTGGCAGAAGCTGGATTTTACGATAATTCGCCCGAGGCTCTTGTCCGTTCGCTCCGCAATAGCCATTACGGCTACGCCAATGAGGAACATATCCATGTGTCATTTCGCTCGCTGGAAAGCTATATCTCAGACATCGAGGCCTATGTCGAGTCTGGCGACTTAAGTGCTGAAAAGGAATTCTACTCGCCCGTACGCTTTCGCGGTCAAAAACGAAATCGAGATTATCTGGAACAAGGAATTACTTACTTGGAACTTCGCTGCTTCGACCTCAATCCATTTGATGCCTTGTGCATCAGTCAGGAAACTTTGGATACAGTCCATCTCTTTCTCTTGGCCCTGTTGTGGCTGGATGATGTGACGGATAGTGACGCGCAGCTACAAGCCGCCTATGCTCTCAACGATGCTATCGCTTTAGCTCACCCCTTGACTCCTCTACCTGCAGAGGCCGACAGCTCTGCTATTCTCCAAGCTATGGAAAATGTGATCCAGCATTTCAATCTGCCTGACGCCTACCGTCAATTGCTAGCGCAAGTCAAGGCTGCACTAGCTGATCCCAAACTGACTCTGGCAGGCCAATTATTGCCTCATATTGAGAAGAATTCCCTATCAACATTTGGACTTGCAAAAGCGCGAGAATATCGGGATTATACCTGGACTGCCCCCTACGCTCTCAAGGGCTATGAAAAGATGGAGCTTTCCACTCAAATGCTTATGTTTGACGCTCTCCAGAAAGGCCTCCATCTCGAAATCCTAGATGAAAACGACCAATTTCTCAAGCTCTGGCATGGTCCCCATGTAGAGTATGTCAAAAACGGCAACATGACCTCCAAGGATAACTATGTCATCCCTCTGGCCATGGCCAATAAAACAGTCACCAAAAAGATTTTGGCAGCAGCTGACTTTCCTGTCCCTGCTGGATCGGAGTTTTCTTCTCTGGAGGAAGGCTTGACCTATTACCCTTTGATTAAAGACCGACAAATTGTTGTCAAGCCCAAGTCAACCAACTTCGGACTGGGTATCTCCATCTTCCAAGAACCAGCTAACCTAGAAGCTTATGGCAAGGCTTTGGAGATTGCTTTTTCAGAAGACGCCGCCGTCTTGGTGGAGGAATTTATCTCTGGAACGGAATACCGCTTCTTTGTCTTAGACGGTCAATGTGAGGCGGTTCTCTTGCGCGTGGCGGCTAATGTGGTCGGAGACGGCCAGCATACCGTGAGAGAATTGGTTGCCATCAAAAATGACAATCCGCTGCGGGGTCGAGATCATCGCTCACCGCTTGAAATCATTGAACTAGGGGACATTGAACTGCTCATGCTGGATCAGCAAGGCTATGGACCAGACGATATCCTGCCTGCTGGAGTCAAGGTTGACTTGCGGCGCAATTCTAACATTTCTACTGGCGGAGACTCGATTGACGTCACAGACAGCATGCACTCATCTTATAAGGAACTCGCTGCGGACATGGCAAAGGCTATGGGAGCTTGGGCCTGTGGCGTTGATCTAATCATCCCTGACTGCTCTGCTATTTCCACCAAGGAAAAGCCCAACTGCACCTGCATCGAGCTCAACTTCAACCCCTCTATGTATATGCACACCTATTGTTCTGAGGGGCCGGGACAAAGCATTACTCCTAAAATACTGGCTAAACTTTTCCCAGAAATGGACTGATAAAACAAGAATCGCAGGGGATTCCTTGCGATTTTTGCTTGTCTACTTGCAATAAACAACGAACCTTTCGCTCGACAAACAAGGCTTGCTTTCGTGATAGGAAGCAAATCTCTTTCTTGATGAGGCAAGCATTCTCAATAAATCTAAAAACGTATCTGAATACATAAAATCATTGCACTCTTTATCCTTCAAAAATCAGCTTTTATGTTAAAATAGAGATAACATATTGAGTAGAAAGAGAAAGGTTCATGTCGAGGAGAAATGATGATTCTAACCAGCAACCGGAATGGTTTAGCTGGTTTTGGGTACTTATATTTGTATTTGGTTCTGGAATAGTGGCCAGTTATCTGCTCCCCATTGCTATTCTGGGAGCTGTTGGATATGGGATTTATCGTTACCATAACCAGAGAAAAGATCGTATTGAAGCTAAACAAAACAGCATCGGTCGTATTGAATATCTGAAATCAGAGATTGGGCAAGCCGACCGCCGCATTAAAAAATTGGAAAGCTACCAAAAAGATGGCGACCAAGAAAGCTATCAAGATTTAGCTCTACAAATTCTTCCCCAGCTCACCTATATCAAAAATACTGCTAACGACTTACGGGGAGAAATTCCTGCCTCTGTCTACCAGCGAATCCAGACAAAAATTCGTACTGTAACTGCTGAAATCGATGAGCAACTGCAAAAGATAGAACAAGAGAAGAGACAAAAGGAAGTACAACCCAAGAAAACTAGCCTAGAAGAGCTAGCTCCAGAATTGGTCGCTACGGTTCGCAATATTCAGATTGACCATGAGGCCATTCTGCAAAAAATCTCTCAATCCGAAAGCAATAATAAGGAGGAGCTGACTGCCATTCATCAGTCCCAGATGGAGCACTACGAAGATATTTTGGAAGGCTACCTCAAAATCAAAGCTTCTCCCAAAGATTTTTACAATGCTGAGGAGCGGCTAGCCAAGGCCAAAGTAGCTATAGAGCAGTTTGACTTGGACCTAGACGAAGCGTTGCGTCAGTTAAATGAAGCTGATTTGAGGGATTTTGACATTAGCCTGCGTATCTTAGACAAAGAAAAGCAAACAGACCCCGGCTTTTAAGCTAGATAAACCAAAGGAGAAACTATGAGCCAAGAATTTCATTTTGACATTGATAAAATTGCTAACAATGCCATCAGCAAAAGCGACAAAACAACGGAAATCATCGAAGCCAACACGACTCAAGGAAATGGTCAGCTCACTTTTCTAGAAAAGCTGACTCCTGAGCAACAGAGTGCGATTACGGCTAAAGCCCCTCAGCTTGTTGATAATTTCGTATCGGACCAAAATGCCTTGCTGGACTTTGGCCAATCTGCTGTCGAAGAAGTCAACGGTACTGTCAATCGTATCTTGGCCGAGCAGAAAAAATTACAAATTCCCCAGGTAGATGAGCTCTTAAAAAACACCAACAAAGAACTCAATGGCTTTGTCGCAAAATACAAGGATGCTCAAGTAGCAGAATTGGACAAAAAGCCTAATTTCCTGGAAAAACTCTTCAAACAGAGCAAAAACACTCTTCAAGAATTCTATTTCGACTCACAAAATATTGAGCAGAAAATGGACGGCATGGCTGCGACAGTCGTCAAACAAGAAGATGTCCTGGCTCGCAATATTGTTTCTGCTGAAATACTGATTGAGGATAATACCAAATCGATTGAAAACCTAGTCGGAGTTATTTCCTTTATCGAAGCTGCTCAGCAAGAATCTGGCAATCGAGCGCTCAAGCTGCAGGCTGAAGTCGCTCAGCTAGATATGACAACTGTTGACTATCAAGTCAAATCGCAAGAATTAGCCCGAATGACAGAGGTGGTCAATACCCTAGAGCAGCAACACACTGAATATGTCAGCCGTCTCTATGTGGCTTGGGCAACCACTCCTCAGATGCGCAATCTGGTCAAGGTTTCCTCTGATATGCGCCAAAAGCTTGGAATGCTCCGTCGAAATACTATTCCAACTATGAAACTGTCTATCGCCCAGTTAGGCATTCTCCAGCAATCCATGAAGTCTGGTCAGGTAGCTGACGCCATCTCGAATGCCAATAACGCTGCCCTGCAAATGCTCGCCGAAACGAGCAAGGAAGTCATTCCTCAGCTGGAGCGGATTTCCCAAAGCCCTACTATTGCTGTTGAGTCTGTCACTAAGCTGGCAGAAAGCCTTGTCGCACAAAACCAAGGCATTATCGAAGCTATTGATAAAGGGCGGGAAAAACGCGCTCTGCTAGAAGCCACTGTTATCCAGTCTGCAGAGACCATCAACAACTCTGTCAAACTGCGTGATCAAAAGATTATCCAAGCCTTGCTGGACCAAGGCAAGGAAGCCCAGAAAGAATTAACTACGGAATAAGTAAAAGAGCCTAGGTGGCTCTTTTAATGTTTTACTTTTTAAATGATAAATACAGTCCTGTCTTCCGATTGTCCCTTTAAAACAAGCAACTTTCCAACAGTTCTTTATTGCGCAGCTGGGCTAGCCAGTTGTCAGGAATCTCGTCCAAACCATAGATAATACCAGCCAAGCCGCCAGCAACTGCTGCTACTGTATCAGTGTCATCGCCCAAATTAACAGCTTTCAGGACAGTTCCCGGATAGGAAGCGCTAGTCAGTAAACACCAAAGTGCTGCTTCCAAGGTATCCACCACATAGCCACTAGAGCGAATGTCATCTTTGGTCAGCTCTGCTAAAGTTTGCAAACGAGCATAGGTCGTGCTAGTCTCTAAGTCTGATAGTATTTCCGATAGTTGCTGGCCTTTTAAGAGCCTACGAGCAATAGCCACATAAAGAAGGCAGGCCTCCACAGAAGTCGCATGGGCATGAGTAATACTGGAAACAGCTTCAATATCAGATGGACTGGCTTCCGTAAAGGCTAGGGGCAGAATCCGCATCAAAGAGCCATTTCCGTTGGAATATTCATCAGATAGACCGTGTCCTCTTGTCAAGGCTTCGCGAGTCGCATTTCCTACATCAAAAGTCCAACCATCTGGTGTATAAGCTCCCTCGAAGAGCCAATGTTTAAACCGCTGCTGCATATCGGCAGGGTCAATCTTGCCTTTTTCCCTGATAGAATCACAGGTCGCCAAAACAAGGCTGGTATCATCCGACCATGTCCCAGCCGGCTGCTGATGACTGCCGTATCCAGTCATACCGGTCGCTTCAAAGCTCCCTCTTTCTTGAAATTCATAGGGCACTCCCAAAGCATCCGCCACTGCTAGGCCATAAACTGCCGCTTTTAAGTCTTGATTCATCAACTCGCTCCTTTGTGTTTTAACTTGATTATACCATGATTAGAGAAGAAATCTTCGATAAAAACAAGCACAAAGGCTACGTTTGTTTTTATTTTTGTGTTAAAATAAAAGGTATGGACAAAATTATCAAAACTATATCAAAAAATGGGGCTTTTCGGGCTTATGTGCTGGATAGCACAGAGACGGTTCGGACCGCTCAAGAAAAACATCAAACTCAAGCAAGCTCTACCGTTGCACTTGGCCGCACACTGATTGCCAGTCAAATTTTAGCTGCAAATGAAAAAGGCCAGACCAAGATTACCGTCAAGGTCCTCGGGACCAGCTCACTAGGCGCGATCATCACAGTGGCAGATACCGAGGGCAATGTCAAAGGTTATGTACAGAATCCCGGTGTCGATATTAAAAAGACAGCCACTGGCGAAGTTCTAGTTGGCCCTTTTGTCGGCTCTGGTCAATTTTTGGTTATCACGGACTACGGCACTGGCAATCCCTATAATTCTATGACGCCACTCATCTCTGGTGAAATCGGCGAAGACCTAGCCTTCTACCTGACCGAAAGCCAGCAGACACCTTCCGCAGTTGGCCTCAACGTCCTTTTGGATGAGAATGATAAAGTCAAGGTTGCCGGCGGTTTCTTGTTACAAGTTCTGCCGGGTGCAAAAGAAGCTGAAATCGCACGCTTTGAAAAGCGGATTCAGGAAATGCCTGCTATCTCTAAGCTGTTAGAATCCGAAGACCATATCGAAGCTCTGCTGGCTGCTATCTATGGTGATGAGCCATACAAACGCCTGTCTGAAGAGGAAATCCGCTTCCAGTGCGACTGTAGCAAAGAGCGCTTCATGAATGCCTTGGCTACCCTGCCAAAGGCTGACTTAGAAGAGATGCGTGACCAAGACCACGGAGCTGAAATCATCTGTCAATTCTGCCAGACAGCCTACCACTTTGACCAAAATGACTTGGAGGAACTGATTCGTGACAAATCTTAATACCCCTTTTATGATTGGAAATGTTGAAATTCCCAATCGTACAGTTCTGGCGCCCATGGCTGGTGTAACCAACTCTGCTTTCCGAACCATTGCAAAAGAGCTGGGAGCAGGTCTCGTCGTTATGGAAATGGTCTCTGACAAGGGCATCCAGTACAACAACGAAAAAACCCTCCACATGCTCCACATTGATGAGGGCGAAAATCCTGTCTCTATCCAGCTTTTCGGCAGTGACGAAGACAGCCTAGCCCGCGCAGCGGAATTTATCCAAGAAAACACCAAGACAGATATCGTTGATATCAACATGGGCTGCCCAGTCAACAAAATCGTCAAAAACGAAGCTGGCGCTATGTGGCTCAAGGATCCTGAAAAAATCTATAAAATCATCAACAAGGTCCAGTCCGTTCTGGATATCCCTCTGACAGTCAAGATGCGGACTGGCTGGTCCGACAGCTCACTGGCTGTAGAAAATGCTCTAGCCGCCGAAGCGGCTGGCGTTTCAGCCTTGGCTATGCACGGCCGTACGCGTGAACAGATGTATACCGGTCATGCCGACCTTGAGATCTTGCACAACGTAGCCCAAGCCCTGACAAAGATTCCTTTCATCGCCAACGGTGATATCCGCAGCGTGCAAGACGCCAAGCAGCGTATCGAGGAAGTCGGTGCTGATGCTGTCATGATTGGCCGTGCAGCTATGGGAAATCCCTACCTCTTTAACCAAATCAACCACTACTTTGAAACAGGCGAAGTATTACCCGACTTGACATTTGAGGACAAGATGACGATTGCTTACGAGCATCTCAAACGTTTGATTGACCTTAAAGGAGAGCGCATCGCTGTCCGAGAATTTCGTGGTCTAGCGCCACACTACCTTCGTAGTACTGCTGGAGCAGCTAAGCTCCGAGGCGCTATTTCTCAGGCTGAAAGTCTAGCTGAAATTGAAGAACTCTTGCAAATTCAAAAATAAAAACAAAAGGAAGCCATTTGGACTTCCTTTTCATTATATTTAGTGCTGAGATACCACAACGCTTGTTACTGATCCATCTGCTCCTGTTGTAATCTGCAGATTGGCATTTCCTTGTCCACTTAACTGAGCATTGTATTTTCCGTCATCCAGAGTATAAGAGTAGGACGCAATGGAGTAATTACCAGTCTTTCCATCAGCAGACTGGACTGTAAACTGGCCGTTGCCTGAAACGGTCACCGTGTTTCCGTTGGCATCTTTCCAAGTACCAGCTGCTGCTGAGAAATCTCCATCTACCATGGTCAGAACTCCCTTGTAACGAGCGTTACTTTCTGCCTGTTTATTCTGAAGTTGGCGGTTACTTTCTGGTGCTTGGGCTGGCTGAGTCTGTTGAGTCTGAGTGCTTTGTCGGCCTGAAGCCTGCTGAGGCTGCACTTGTTGGGGCTGACTTACCTCGACAGCTGGCTGTTCTTGACTCGCAGGGATTTCAGCTTGGCCAGACTGGCCAACTGCTCCTGCTGAGGAAGCGCTACTGCTAATCTTAGGGGCACTGCTGATCTTGCTAGATGATGCAGTTTTCGAGCTAGAAGAGGTCTGAACGGTCTTGCTAGAGCTAGTACTTACAGTGCTTTCTTCTTTCTTACCACATGCTCCTAAAAGCAAACTGGAAGCCAGAACCGCAACAGTCATTAATTTTCTATAAGTCCTTGTTTTCATCTTTGTTCTCCTTGTAATAATTTGAAATCCTTTTGTAATATTATTGTAACATTCTAGGTTTGCTTTGTCAATTATTTAGATAAGAGTGTTCCAAATCTTTTCATCTATGCCGAATCACTTCCTTTCAACTTTCTATTCTTGGCATGGTTGATAGGCTTCTACTTATATATTCGTAATTAAAAACGAAAAACAGGACATTTCTATCCTGTCATTCAAATAAATAATCAGCATTCTTTTAGTCTGCTTTTTCTACTTTCAGCTGATCAACTTTTCTCGGTATTTTCTTGGGCACCCGCTTGACTCTAGTCTCCGCTAGGTATTCTCCAAATTTGACCAGAAAATGATAGCTAGTAGATGTCCAGCTTGTCTCTGTCCTTGACAGTGATCGGATTAGCTACCTTAGGAGCCATTTCTCCGTTAGCCTTGTACATCCAGTTGCCCCCCTGACTTCACCCATTAATGGAAGTAATAAATCATCTTTTCCTTCGACCTTGTCAACCTTCTAGCACAATGCGGATGCTGATTTGGCACTCTTTTTTGATAGAATCATTAGCCAAAACGGTTGACAAAAAATGGTTTGGATAAAATGACGAACAAACGCAGTCACGCTTTTTTGCTCAATATTCTCTGGAGCTGTCCCATATTCTTATAAGCTGAACAAACCCTTTAAATACCTGAATCTTGCTCAAGTATCCAGTCGAATCAGTTCTGTTAGTCCCTGATCTCGGTAAAGCAGGTCATTTCTGACTGAAAATCCCAGCTCCTGCCAAAAACGGTTGCCCTGTTGGTTTTTTTCAAAAACGACTAGCGATACTTTATGGATGCCAAGCCTTTTAACTGCTGATAAAGCCTGATTAACCAGCGTCTTTCCCACTCCTTTTCTACGAAAGTCTGGCTGGACAGCTGTATGATAAATGTAAGCCCGACGTCCGTCTGTTCCAACTAGAATAGCACCGATAAAGCGTTTGTCCTCCAAGGCAACTAAACAGGTCTCAGGATTACGCTTCAAAAAGCGGGCAATCCCTTCTTTAGAGTCATCCAAATTATTGAGCCCCAGACCGGCACAAGACAGCCACAGCTGATAGACAGAACCCTAATCCCCTTCTGTCATCACACGAATTTCTATTGCAAACATCCTTCCCTAGGCCACTTCAAACTTGAGCTGGCCAGCCTTGACTCCAACCTTAAGCGTTTGACCCGCCGCCAAATCTCCAGTCAGGAGCAACTCAGACAGCTTGTCCTCCACCTGCGTCTGCAGGGTGCGGCGCAGTGGTCGCGCTCCCATTTCCGGATCATAGCCTTCTTGAGCCAGTAGTTTCAGGGCATTAGCTTGGAATTTAAGAACGATGCCTTGCTCTGCCAGACTCCTAATCAACGGTTGCACCATAATCTTGACTACTTCCTGCATATCCTCAGCAGACAGACTGTGGAAGACCACTTTTTCGTCAATCCGGTTGATAAATTCAGGCCGATAGGTCTTTTTCAATTCTTCCAGAATGCGTTTTTCCATATTGGCCTGATCAAAGCGGATATCACGCGCCCCAAAACCAACCGTCTTATCATCCCTCAGGGCCGTAGCCCCCAGATTGCTGGTCATGATAATAATGGTATTGGAGAAGTCCACTTTACGCCCCTTGCTGTCAGTCAGCTGGCCATCATCCAAAACCTGCAAGAGGACATTGAAAATATCTGGATGGGCTTTTTCTACCTCGTCAAAGAGGAGGACAGAATATGGACGGTTGCGAACCTTCTCAGTCAACTCGCCCCCTTCCTCATAGCCTACATAACCCGGAGGCGCTCCGTTGAGGCGACTCGCAGCGAATTTCTCCATATATTCGCTCATGTCAAAGCGAATAAGGGCTGATTCATCATCAAAGAGAACTTCTGCCAAGGCCTTAGCCAACTCTGTCTTTCCGACACCCGTTGGTCCCAGAAACATAAAGGAACCTATTGGGCGTTTGCCAGTGCGGATGCCCGACTGATTGCGACGGATAGCTCGGCTGACAGCCGAAACGGCCGCATCCTGTCCGATGACCCGCTTGTGCAGTTCTTTTTCCAAATTGAGATATTTTTTAGCATCTGTCTGAGTCAATTTCTGCACAGGAATACCAGACAAGCGGCTAAGTGTTTCTAAGATATCTCCTTCTTCCACCTTCAGCTTGTAAACAGCCGGCTCCTGCTCTTTTGCCAGTAGCTGGCTGACTTTTTTCAGCTTTCCAGCCATCAAAGCCTGATCCACAGGCGTTAAATCAGACTGCTTATAATCCTGCGGTCCCTTATTTTGCACAGTTGCACTGGCCTCATCCAAAAGGTCAATGGCAGAGTCTGGCAAATGCTTGCTGGTCAGATAGCGATGAGCATACTTGACTGCTGTTTCAATCGCTTGATTGCTGATGACAACCTTGTGATGCTCTTCGTAGCTCTTTCTCAAGCCCTGCAAAATAGCAATGCTGTCAGCCACCGTAGGCTCTTCAATAGTGACCTTGGCGAAGCGACGAGATAAGGCGGCGTCTTTTTCGATATGTTTCTGATACTCTTCCTGGGTCGTAGCTCCAACTGTCCGCAAGGTTCCACGAGCTAAGGCTGGTTTTAAAATATTGGCCGCATCCAAGGTCGAATCAATCCCACTACCAGACCCCATGATGGTATGCAACTCATCGATAAAGAGAATGACATGCCCGTCTTCTTCGATATCATTGATGATGTTGTTCATCCGCTCCTCAAAGTCTCCGCGAAAACGAGTTCCAGCAACGACATTCATCAAGTCTAGTTCCAAGACGCGCATCTTAGCAAGTTCTGCCGGAACTTGACCAGCTGCCACGCGTTGAGCCAAGCCTAAAGCCAGAGCCGTCTTACCAACCCCAGCATCTCCAACCAGTACCGGATTGTTTTTAGTCTTGCGACTGAGAATCTGAATCATCCGAGAAATTTCCTCATCCCGTCCAATGACTGGTTCCAAGCGACCAGCCCGAGCCAGTTCTGTCAAATCCCGAGTATAGTCTTCCAGACCACCACTGGTTGAAGGAGGCATGCCCATCATATTCGCCATGGTTTGCTTGACCGCCATCATCCCCTTATTCAGACTGCGGATAGCCTTGATTTCTTCCTTGCCCCAGCCAGCACATTGTTCTAGGAGCTTGCGAAGATTACTGATTTTCGGACCATTGTTCTTATCATCATAGCTAAAACCAGTAGATTCTAGGACTCTAGCTGCCAATGTTCCCTGATCAAACAGAATAGCTAACAAAACATGCTCGGTCCCTAGACTTTTAGCATGAACAGCCTCGGCAATCTGAGTAGCTTGGGCAAATAGTTCTTCCATTCTGTGAGAAAATGGCAAAAGTTCCAAACGCCCATTCTCCTGATACTTCTGCCCAGTAATCTGCAAAGCAGCTTCCTCAAAATCATCAATCTCCATCGGAAATTCGTTTAAAACGGAACCTGCTACACTGTAAGGATTGTTGGCCAAAGCAATCAGCAAATGCCAAGACTCCAAATAATCCGTATCAAAATGGCCCGCTAAAATCTGAGCCGCCTCCAAACTTTCAATTAAGGCTTTTGAATATTTCATCTGTGGTTACATTCCCTTTCTGTCTAATTGCTGTAAAATTTTCTTCAACATGCGGGCTCGTATGGCTGGTGCATCATTCCCCAACACCAGATCCGAAGCAGTCGCAAGAAGAAGATTCCCCTCACGTTCCGTCATTATCTTCTCATCGAATAACAGCTGGATCACATCTGTAAAAATTTGCTGGCTGATCCGCTCTCCCACATTGTCAAATAAATCGCAGAACATTTGATGCCGATCTGAAAACTCTATCTTGCCAATCCGGATATAACCGCCACCACCGCGCTTGCTTTCCACAATGTAACCGCGACTTTCTGTAAAGCGAGTCTTGATAACGTAGTTGATCTGACTGGGAACCACCTGAAAAACATCAGCTAGTTCACTTCGCTTCAGCTCGACAATACCAGCCTGAGCCAGAATGGACTTGATATATTCTTCAATACTGTCTGATGTGTTTTTTGCGCTCATAGCTTGCCTTTCTAGTTTCTTCAGCCGATAAAACAGCTCATCTCAAAACCAAATGTCTAACATTGACTATCTTTGACTTTTATTATACCGAAAATGTTCGGATTTTAAAAGGAAAAGGGCTGAATGAACGTCTAAAAACATTTGATGATTCAAACTAGTAAAAAACGCAAAAAGTATGGGACTCTCAGCTTGCCCAGCCTCCTTACAGATACAGAGAACACAACTTTTACCTGCTCTTCATTACTTGACTTGGTTAGCCTTATCGGCCATATTTGTTGAGCAATGCAGTCAAATAAGCAAAAAGAAAAAACTCAAAAAGATTTTTAAAATCTCTTTGAGAATTTTTAATCTATGCTTGCCAATGTTTAGCAGGGTCAAAAGCCTCTCCTACAATTTCTGAGCTACCTAATTCAATAATCCCACGTTTCTGCGGTGCATTTGGCAACTGAAGCTCCCGCGGACTGCACATCATACCGAAACTCTTTTCGCCCCGAAGTTCACCAGGAAAAATGAGATTGCCTTTCGGCATCATAGCGCCAGGCAAAGCCACAATCGTCTTGAGACCAACCTTGGCATTAGGGGCACCAGCAACGATTTGAACCGTCTTGTCAGCTGCCACCTGCACCTGACAAATATTAAGGTGATCACTGTCAGGATGGGCCACCATTTCAAGGATTTCCCCAACAACAAACTTAGGCTCTGGGTCCTTAACCAGCTCAGCTGAGAAGCCTTCTTTGGTCAATTCTTGGTTGAGAACCGCGACTTGTTCGTCCGTCAGATAAACTTGGCCACAGCCTTCAATATTCATCCGATTAGACACCTGGAAAATATTCCAAGCCACTGTTTGGCCGTTATCCTCCCGATAAATACGCGCGACATTTCCTTTGCGCTCAGCGGTCAGTTTAGCTCCCTGATTGTTGGCAGCAATAACCATGAGGACATCTCCGACATGCTCTTTGTTGTATGTAAAAATCATTTGTTCCTCCAAAAATACTTTTAAAACTTCTTATAAATTCGCTAAAAAATCATTGATTTGACTCTTGGTCTTGCGGTCGCGATTGACATACCGACCAATTTCTTGCCCATTTTCCAAAACGATTAGACTCGGAATCCCGTAAACATCCCATTTTTGGGCGACAGCCATATACTGATCCCGATCCACCTCAACAAAAGTAAACTCAGGATTTTCAGCTTCAATTTCCGGCAGGAAGGGCTTGATAAATCGGCAGTCCCCACACCAGTCAGTCGTAAAAAAGAAGACAGTCTTCCCCCTATGCTCTACATAAGAAGCCAGTTCCTCTATGTTTTGGGGAATAATCATCACTCTTCCTCGTAAGTTAGCTGCCCATTCTCATAGACGAAGGTAAAATGGCGGTCATCTTCTAGAACAACTCCTCCGACCATACGACTGTCGGTTGACTCATAAAGCTCCACATAGACTGTTGCGATTGGTCCACGGCTAGAAAAAAAGTCCCGTACAGTCCGAACAATTTCTTCTCTATTGCGTAATCTTTTCTGCTCCTGCACGACCTTAGCAGCTCCAAAAGCCAAGGCGCTAGCTCCCAAAAGGGCTGTTGTGGTTAAAATAATTTTTTTAGCTTTCATGTAGAATATTTTAACACAAAAGAGCAGAGGCGACAAACAATATTATAGATTTCTCATCTTCTTTTAATCCGACCTGTTATTCTCTTTGAAAAAGTGATAAAATAGGGAACAGAAAGAAGGTAAGTTTATGACAACATTATTTTCAAAAATCAAGGAAGTAACGGAGCTTTCTGCTATTTCTGGGCACGAAGGACCTATTCGCAACTATCTGCGGGAAAAAATCACTCCTCACGTTGATGAGGTTGTTACCGACGGTCTAGGCGGCATCTTCGGGGTGCGCCATGCAGAAGCTGAGAATGCTCCCCGCCTTCTGGTTGCGGCTCACATGGACGAGGTTGGCTTTATGATCAGCGAGATTAAGCCGGACGGAACCTTCCGCGTAGTAGAAATCGGTGGCTGGAATCCATTGGTCGTGAGTAGCCAACGCTTCAAACTCTTTACCCGTGAAGGTCGGGAAATCCCTCTTATCTCAGGCTCTGTCCCTCCTCATCTGACGCGTGGTGCTGGCGGACCTGTCATGCCACAGATTGGCGATATTGTCTTTGACGGCGGCTTTGCGGACAAGGCAGAAGCCGAAAGCTATGGTATCCGTCCGGGAGACACGATCGTGCCAGACAGCAAGGCTATTCTCACAGCTAACGGTAAAAATATCATCTCCAAAGCCTGGGACAACCGCTATGGCGTCCTTATGGTCAGCGAATTAGCTCAAGCCTTGTCTGGACAAGAACTAGGTAACCAACTCTATGTCGGCGCCAATGTTCAAGAAGAGGTTGGCCTGCGTGGTGCCCATGCTTCAACAACAAAATTTGCCCCTGAGGTCTTTCTCGCTGTGGATTGCTCCCCAGCAGGCGACATCTATGGCGGTCAAGGAGCTATTGGCGACGGAACGCTGATTCGCTTCTTTGACCCTGGTCATCTCATGCTACCAGCCATGAAGGACTTCCTCCTGACAACCGCAGAGGAAGCTGGTATCAAATATCAATACTACTGCGGCAAAGGTGGAACCGATGCTGGCGCTGCACATCTCCAAAGCGGTGGTGTGCCGTCTACTACGATCGGTGTCTGCGCCCGCTATATCCATTCCCACCAAACTCTCTATGCCATGGATGATTTACTGCAAGCCCAAGCCTTCCTGCAAGCGCTGGTCAAAAAGCTGGATCGCTCAACCGTGGACACGATTACCAACTATTAACGATTGATCACCCATTCGGGTGATTTTTCTATAAACTGAAGATCATCTTTGCAAGTTTTCTACCTTCAAAACCCAAAAATCTCTAATCTTTTGTTATAATTTTTAGCGGAGGTAAAAACAAACATGGAAAAAATTGCTTTTGATTCTGAGAAATACTTAAACCTGCAGCGCGACCATATCTTGGAGCGCATTAATCAATTTGAGGGCAAATTGTACATGGAATTCGGTGGTAAAATGCTGGAAGACTTCCATGCTGCCCGCGTCCTGCCAGGCTATGAGCCGGACAATAAAATCAGACTGCTCAAAGAACTCAAGGACCAAGTGGAGATTGTCATTGCTATCAATGCTAATAATATTGAGCACTCGAAAGCCCGTGGTGACTTGGGCATTTCCTATGATCAGGAAGTTCTGCGCCTCATTGATACCTTTAATGAGCTGGATATTTATGTAGGCTCAGTGGTCATCACCCAGTATGCCGGCCAGCCAGCAGCCGACCTCTTCCGCAGTCAGCTAGAAAGGAACGGAGTTGACTCCTACATCCACTACCCAATCAAAGGCTATCCTACCGATATAGACCATATCATCTCGCCTGAAGGTATGGGCAAGAACGACTATATCAAGACCAGTCGTAATCTGGTCGTGGTGACCGCACCTGGTCCTGGTTCTGGTAAATTGGCTACTTGCTTGTCCAATATGTACCACGACCAAATCAACGGTATCAAGTCAGGCTATGCCAAGTTTGAAACCTTCCCAGTTTGGAATCTGCCCCTGCATCATCCAGTCAACTTAGCATACGAAGCCGCTACAGCCGACCTCGACGACGTCAACATGATTGACCCTTTCCACCTGCAAACCTACGGAAAAACCACCGTCAACTACAACCGTGATATCGAAATTTTCCCAGTCCTTAAGCGCATGCTAGAACGTATCCTTGGAAAATCACCTTATGCATCCCCAACGGATATGGGCGTCAATATGCTCGGCTTTGCCATTGTAGATAATGATGCTGCTATCGAGGCTTCCCAGCAGGAAATCATCCGCCGCTACTACCAGACTATTCTGGACTTCAAGGCGGAGCGGGTCTCTGAATCTGCTATCAAGAAAATCCAACTCTTGATGAATGATTTGGGCATCACACCGCTGGATCGGAAAGTAACCGTGGCTGCGCGTGCCAAGGCTGAAAGCACTGGTGACCCCGCTCTGGCTTTAGAATTGCCAAACGGTGAAATCGTAACCGGTAAGACCTCTGAGCTCTTTGGCCCTACAGCTGCTGTCTTGATTAATGCCATTAAGAAATTAGCCAACATCTCTAAAGAGACCAAGCTGATTGAGCCTGAGTATGTCAAACCAATCCAAGGCCTGAAAATCAATCATTTGGGCAGCCGCAATCCACGCCTCCACTCCAATGAAATCTTGATGGCTCTGGCTATCACAGCCATGGAAAATCAAGATGCCGCACACGCTATGCAGCAGTTGGGCAACCTCAAGGGCAGCGAAGCTCATTCGACCGTGATGCTGACGGATGAAGACAAGAATGTCCTGCGCAAACTGGGCATCCATATCACCATGGATCCAGTTTATCAGTATGACCGTCTCTATAGAAAATAAGAATAGGCACTCGCCAAACAGGTGCCCCGCACAAGAATCATCAATCCTATGAAAACCAGCGCCTCAAAACGCTGGTTTTTTTACTGCATTTAACTGGTAATCACTCCATTTATATGTTAAGTGCTTCTATGCTTTTAGTGACGAAAGCACCTCCTAAAGCATTGCGGTCTATCATCTGAAAACAAAAGCAGTCTACATAATCGGAGAAAAAACAAAAACTACAGAATGATTGTCAAATCTTGATCTCTTTCAAGTTTTACATTCTTCTGTAGTTTTATGTATACTATTTTAAAAAATTATTTTTATAGATTACATCATGCCGCCCATCATGCTTGGATCCATAGCTGGTGCTGCTGGCGCAGGTTCTGGTTTGTTGGCCACAACAGCTTCTGTCGTCAAAATCAAGCTAGCTACTGAAGCGGCATTTTGCAAGGCTGAGCGCGTCACCTTGACTGGGTCAATAATCCCAGCTTCAATCATGTTGACCCATTCGCCAGTCGCGGCATTAAAGCCTGTACCTGCTTCAGAGTTTTTCAGGCGGTCAATGACGATTGAACCTTCAAAGCCTGCATTCAGAGCGATTTGACGGACAGGTTCTTCCAAAGCGCGGAGGACGATGTTACGGCCAGTCGCTTCATCACCTGTTAATTCAAGGGCAGCTACTGCACCCAATACGCTGACAAAGGCTGTACCCCCACCAGACACGATTCCTTCTTCCACTGCGGCACGGGTTGCGTTAAGGGCATCTTCAATGCGGAGTTTCATTTCTTTGAGTTCGGTTTCGGTTGCAGCTCCAACCTTAATCACAGCTACACCACCGGACAATTTAGCCAGGCGCTCTTGCAGTTTTTCACGGTCAAACTCAGAAGTGCTGCTTTCAATCTGTGACTTAATGACTGCCACACGGTTAGCAATGGCTTCTGGATTGCCGGAGCCTTCCACAATCACAGTGCTGTCCTTATCAACAGTGACTTTAGAAGCTTGTCCAAGCGCTTCAATCGTAGCATCTTTGAGCTCCAGGCCAAGATCATCTGTAATCACTGTTCCACCAGTCAAGATGGCAATATCTTCCAACATAGCCTTACGACGATCGCCAAAGCCAGGTGCCTTGACAGCTACGACATTAAAGGTTCCGCGAATCTTGTTAAGAACCAGCGTTGGCAGAGCTTCTCCGTCCACATCATCTGCAACAATCAAAAGCGGACGGTTGGTTTTCAAGATATTTTCCAATAATGGCAGAATCTCTTGAATGTTAGAAATTTTCTTGTCTGTAATCAGGATGTAAGGATTGTCCAGTTCGGCTACCATTTTTTCATTGTCAGTTACCATATATTGAGACAAGTAGCCACGGTCAAACTGCATTCCCTCAACTACATCCAGCTCAGTTTCCATTCCTTTGGACTCTTCAATGGTAATGACGCCATCATTTCCAACTTTTTCCATAGCTTCAGAGATATATTCACCGACTTTCTCGCTGCGAGAAGATACGGCAGCAACCTGAGCAATAGCTTCCTTGTTAGAAACTGGAACTGAGTTAGATTTCAGGGCTTCAACAGCTGTCGTAACGGCTGCTTCAATCCCGCGGCGGATACCGATTGGGTTGGCACCAGCAGTTACGTTTTTGATTCCTTCGCGGACAATAGCTTGGGTCAAAACGGTTGCAGTCGTTGTTCCGTCCCCAGCAATATCATTGGTTTTTGAAGCGACTTCTGATACCAACTTAGCACCCATATTTTCAAAATGGTCTTCCAATTCGATTTCCTTGGCAATGGTCACACCGTCATTGGTGATGAGGGGTGAGCCAAAAGATTTTTCCAAAACAACATTGCGACCTTTAGGACCCAAGGTTACCTTGACAGTATCTGCTAAAATATCCACACCACGAACCATTGCACTGCGTGCATCTGATGAAAATTTAATATCTTTTGCCATTTTTAAACCTCTTTCTTAGATTTTTACTCCACAATTGCAAGAATGCTTGCCTCTCCAACGACCAAGAATTTCTCATCCCGATCTTTGACTTCAATGCCAGCATGGCTTTCAACTAAAACCTTATCACCTGGCTTGACACTCGGTGCGACCAGGTCTCCGTTTAGCGTACGGATCCCTTGGCCGACTGCGATGACTGTCGCTTCTTTTGTCGCTTCTTGCCCTGCACCAGCAATGACAAAGCCACCAACTTTCTGTTCTTTTTCTTCTACTTTTAAGACCACACGGTCACCTAACGGTTTTAACATGATTTTCCTCCAAAGATTGAATTTTAGCACTCTATCTATATGAGTGCTAATCTATAGTTAATATTGTATCACTTGGTCAGAAATAGTCAAGAAAAAAACTTTACCGAATGGCAAAGTTTTTTTTGGGGGGGAAAGTTAAATGGAAACCTTATTGAGCTAACTTCAGTTTCTCTTCAAAATCATCAATAACCTTTTGTAAATTCAGTCTACCCTTGTAGATGCCATAGCCAAAAACTAGCATGGCAAGGATTCCCAAAATAGCCAAGATAACACCGATGATGAACAGAAGCAGATTGGTTCGATGAAAGAGATAGATCAGGACAAAACCGATACTGGCAATGGTGAAGAAGAGACTAAACCAGCGTCCGAGATTTTCAATCATATGCTTTTGGTATCGAATTTCTGTTTCATAGCCTTGAATCAATTCCTGTTCTGTCATGATTTTTCCTCTTTTTCTTAATATTGGAGACCTGGGTTAAAGAAGCCTGCCAGTACTCCAAGGAAGGCGATAACAACTAGAATGAGCATCACTTTGATTGGAGAAAGGTTCTTCTTAGCCATGAGCCACCAGCAAAATACGATAAAGACAGCTGTCAAGAGGCCTGGATAAACACCGTCCAATTTATCTTGCAGGACAAGGTAAGGCTCTTTTTCACCCGGATTGGTCAATTGAAAGGCAGTTTTGATTGGTACCCAAGTTGCTGCAACGGCACCGATAACCATCCCGCCGACAATCCCAACAGATTTACGGATAGCTTGGCCCTGTTCTCCCACTAGGAATTCAACGGCCTTATCTCCCAACTCATAACCTTTAAAGTAGGCGAAACGCATACCGAAATAAGCCAGCAGGTTCCAAACTAGGATATAGAAGATGGCACCGACAGGTGAGCCTCCATTTGAAAGCCCCATTGAGATCCCCAAAATAACTGGAATCAGGGTCCCAACGACCAGAGAGTCACCGATACCGGCAACCGGCCCCATCAAGCCAGCCCGAAGTCCGTTGATGGTTTCGTCATTTACTGCTTCTGCACCATTAGCACGCGCTTCTTCCAAACCAGCTGTGATCCCAACGACCAGAGTACCCAGCTGAGGTTCTGTGTTGAAGAAGGCTGTATAAGTGTGCATAGAACGTGCTTGCTCTTCTTTCGTATCGTACAATTCTTCCACGATTGGCAGCATAGAGGTCAAGTAACCAAAAGTCTGCATGTGCTCTTGAGAGAAGCAGGTCAGGTGACCATAGTACCAGTGGTGGAATGATTTGGTCAATGTTTTTTTAGATATTTTTTTAGTTGCCATCTTAGATATCCTCCTCGTCATCATCGTCAAAATCACCTACTGCCACAGCACCGGCTTTGGCATTTTTCGCCATCTGTACTTCATAGAAGAGCAGAGCAAAGATTAGTGATACAACTGCACTAGACACAAGGTTGAGGCCAAGTGAGGCAGCCAAGGTAAAGCCAACGAAGAATGGGACAAAGTCTGTCACCTTTTCAACGATTTGTTTCAAGAGAATCGCAATACCGACACATGGAAGGAGAGAACCTACTGTAAAGAGGGTTTTCATTGGCAGACCATCCATTGGGAGGGCATCTTTCAGAGCTGTAACGGCATCAGCACCGTAACGGCAAAGAATCAGAGTTGGCAAGAAAGAGAAGAGGAAGTGGGAAACCCATGGAAGGTACCAGTCAACTGCATACAATTTTTTGTATTCTCCCTGTTCGACTGCTTTCCAGCCCATGTGTTGCCATACCAAGTTCATTGTCGCTGTTCCGTAGAAGAGAACCGTTCCTAGTGTACCAACCAGCACACCCATTGATTTCGCAAAGTCAGCAGCCTGCTGCGCATCTGAAATCCCTTGTGACTTGATCGCAACCATTGCCAAAGGAATACCAATATAAGAAACTGCACGGACATCAGCCGAAACAGTACCGCCAGGCGTTACCAGCGCGATATACACCAACTGCATGGCCACCCCACAAACGATCCCTAGACTAACATCTCCTAAAATCAAACCACAGACGAGCCCTCCGACAAGCGGACGTCCAAGTGTATAGTTACCAATACTTGAGCCACCCATACCCGGCATAGAAGACAAACTAGCAAAGATACCGAGTATTGCGGCTTGCAACCAAGAAATTGTCATAATCTTTCTCCTTTAAGTAAGATTGAGCAGTCGCAGGCACATAGTTCAAACTCCCTCAAACAGACCTTGTTGCCTAGCAAGGCTATAGAAAGCCAAAAACTTTGTCCTGCTTAGTCTCTGCTCCTGTTTAAAAACCAAATTTAGCTTTAAAATCGCTCCAGTAACCGATGGAAACGTCTGGAAGCAGCTGGAATTTTACCTTGTAGCCTGCTTTTTCAATCGCTTCAATCGCTTCAGCTTCTTCTTGTGTGATGGATTGATTGTTGCCCAGCTTGACAGCTCCTGGACGGTCATTGGCTGGTCCGACGATGATTTCTTTGACATTGCCCGGCACATAGCCTTGGTCCACCAAGATTTCTTTCATATCAATCGGATTTTTGGTAATCAAGAAATAGCGGCTGTCAGATTCAGTTACCTTGCCAGATTTTTCTTTGAAGGCTTCCTTAGTCCAAACGAAAGTTTTCTTGTCAGAAGCCCCTTTATAGGCTTGGATCAAAACTTTGTTACTTGCCGCTGCATCATTGACTGCGATCAGCCCATCGCAAGGATATTCCTTAGCCCAACGAGTGACAGTTTGACCGTGGATCATGCGGTCGTCAATCCGTACAAATGTTACTACCATTTTGAATCTCCTATCTAATTTAGTAAATGAATAACCCTTTTAAATGTCGTCGTCTTCCTCATCATCGTCTGATGAGACTTCAAACTCCTGCAAGGCTGCCGTCGCTTCTGAAAGAATCGTCTGAGCAAGGTCTTTGCCTTCCAGCATATCCTTCATCACAAGCCCAGTGAGCCCCATCGTCAGATTCAGCCCTCCAAGAATGACTGCCGAATCCAATTTGCCTAATTCTGCTAGAACACTAGCCGCTGTTGTCAGAGGACTTCCTCCCACAATATCGGCCAAAACCAAAACAGAATCATCTGCTTCCAAACCTGCCAAGGCTTGACGGAAATCAAGAGCAAAATCATCGACTGATTTTCCCTCTTTCAGACCCACGGCGATGATTTGGTCTGTTTTATCCCCGGCAAACATCTTCAAGGAGCTCTGTACGCCTTCAGCTAGCCCCCCATGACTGACCAGTACAAGATATTTCATGCTTCTTGCCTCCTTATTTTCTTGATTCTATTTTACAAAAAACGAAACCGCTTTCCCATTGTCAAATGTCACTTTGAAAAGATGACAAATGTTAGTTTAGATATGACAAATGTCATATTGGTCTAGGCAACTTAGAAAATAGGTTCTTTATATTTATTAACGGATTACAAGCGAGCACAGGTTAGGCTGAAATCAAAGCCAACTTGCTACAAATAAAAAAAGCAGAAAACTATCTGCTTTCAATTTCTTTTTGAATACTTGGAAGGGCACTGTCAATTTCTTGATTTCCTGAGGCTTCCTTAATCAAATAATCAATCCTTTCCAAGGTCTGACGATCAACTTCTTGTCCGATATCCATGATGGAACGCTCCATCATGTGATCCAGCCTCTCAGAAGTCAGAGAATCCAAGCCGAAGTCATCTGCCTGCAAGATTTCTCTGGTCTGCTGGCTTTTCACCACAGTTGGTAAGACTGAGGTTCCTTGCGATTTTTCAAACAAGGCCTGCTGACTTTTTTCATTTTGCGACAGGAGCAACATGAACTCCCAAGCCAGTTTTTCCTGCTTGGTGTTGGAAGACATAGCAAAGAGAGAAGTCTTTACTTGAGTGCCATAAACTTCTGGACTCGCTGTCGGCATGGAAATACAGGTCCAAGAAAAGCTAGAATATTTGGCGACATGATAAGGATAAGGTTTGTAGGTTCGATACTGAGCCAGACTCATAGGATAAAAGGCCACCTTCCCCTCATCAAAATCATTAGAAGTAACTTGATAATGCTGATTGAGAGTCTCTAGTTTACTCATAAAGGACAGAGCCTGGTGCATCTCAACACTGTCTACATTGATACCGGATTTATCGGTAAGATGGCCACCGT
Organism: Streptococcus sp. STC1396; assembly: GCF_058933875.1. NCBI lineage: Bacteria > Bacillati > Bacillota > Bacilli > Lactobacillales > Streptococcaceae > Streptococcus > Streptococcus sp. STC1396. The sequence goes on from NZ_JBZYCU010000019.1 coordinate 33,868, forward strand.
AAGCTACCAGAGCCTGCTGCCAAGTGTAATCCGTAATACCGAACTGATCCACCACACCATCGCCATTGGTATCCTTGGTTACTTTCTTGCAAATCTCATAGAAATCCGCCAACGTCCAGCCTGACTCCGGAATGCTAATTCCTTCTTTTTCAAGCAAGTCTTTATTGACACACATCATGATGGGATTGCTCTCAACTGGAAGGGCATAGCTGACTCTCTGGTATTGCCCAGCCTCATAAGCCACCGGATAAAATGCCTCTTTCTGCTCATCCGCTATCAGGGAGTCTAGTGTTTTAAGCGCTCCAGTTGAGGCCAACATGGAGAAATCATTTTCTGGCACCATAAAGAGATCCGGCTGCTCGCCCTCAAGAATCTTCTCTGCCAGCCAATCGCCGTAGTCTTTTTTAGGGATACCGCTCTCATAAACCACTTTCACATGAGGGTGATTTTTCTCAAATTCTTCTATCAAATCGTCCAGCACTCTATTTTCCCTACTGTTGGGTACATCCCAGTTGGAACCGGCATAAACACCGATGCGCAGGATTTTTTCCTGACTAGACGACCAGAGAGCAAAGCTTAAAATAGCAGAAACAATAATCAAAACAAGAACAATCAAATACCTGAATCGCCACTTCATTTGTCATTTCCCTTGCTAAAATCCCGCTGGGTCACTCCTGTCTGAACCGCCCAAATAGCCAACTGAGTTCGATCACGCAAATTCAGTTTAGACAGAATCCCTGATAGGTAGTTGCGCACTGTTCCTTCCGACAGATAAAGCTTGGCCGCGATCTCCTTATTAGAAATCCCAAAGCCTATCTGCTGGATAATCTTCCACTCCGTCCGGCTCATGTCCTCTACATTTTCCTCCGACACTGTGATAGCAAAGTTGGACTGGGCCATCTGTGAAAAGATTTTGAAGACCTTGGTAGCAATATTGGGATTGATCATGGCTCCGCCTCGATAGACTGTCTGAATGGCTTCGTGAAGCTCTTCTGTCGAAACCCCTTTGAGAATATAGCCAGACGCGCCGTATTTAAGAGCAGAGAAGATAAATTCATCGTCGTCAAAGGTTGTCAGGATGATAATCCTAACGTCCGGATACTGCTCCTTGACAGCCTTGGTACAGAGCACACCATCCATGACTGGCATGCGGATATCCATCAGAATCACATCTGGACGAAGCCGCTGAAGTTTCTCCAACACTTCTTTTCCATCACTGGCTGTTCCCACCACTTCGATATCTGTATGAGCTGACAGAATAATCTGCAGCGATTCTCGGATTAGAGCTTGATCATCTGCAATTAAAACTTTAATCATTCCAACCTCCTATTTTGGGGATTTCAATGTAGGTATAAAAACCTTCACGGTTTTCAAAATGAACCTTGCCACCAATAATAGCCAACCGTTCCTGCATTTGTTTCAAACCATAGCCATAGTGTAATTCATCAAAACCTACACCATCATCTCGAATAATCATAATATAATTTTCTTTTTCTAACAACTCAATCCAAATAGTCCTGGCATGGCCATGACGCACCGAATTCGTAATTGACTCTTGAATGATGCGAAAAACAATATCTTCTTTGGCAATATCTAAATCGATAGTATCCCATTCATAGAGAAAATGAATATCCAAATTGGAAATTGCCTCATACTCTCGGATAATCTTTAGCAAAGCCTCTTTCAGACTATTATTCTCCAGAGTTCCCGGCCGCATTTTATTGAGCGAGCCTCGGACATCCCGAATCCCGTCACGAACGACAACCGAGACATTGTTAAGTTGCTCCTTGGCCCGCTCGGTGTCAATGTCCACTAGAACCTTGATGGCATCAATTCCAGCTGAGATACCCGTTAGGGCATGTCCTAGTGTATCATGAATTTCACGGGCAATCCGCTTTCTTTCTCGGTCTTCAGCAATTTTTTCTGACAAGGCTAGATAGCTGTTCAGCTCCCGATTGGCCTGGGAAGCCATGCGGAGCTCCTCCTCAATCCGATGCCGCTCTGTAATCGCCGACATGATATAAAAGAGAAGAGAAATCATAAAGACGACAATATTGAGGGAGAAAAGAAAATTCTTGCCAAAAAGCAGCAGCAAGCGAGTAGATTCTGGATAGAAACGAATATAGGTATCCAATGAAGGCAGTTTGACAAAGAGCGACAGCAGGTCGTAGTTTGACAATAGCAACATACTAAAACTCAAAATAATAAAGGAGAACCAGTATTTTTTATCCTTGGAAGCATTGAATTCTTTAGAGCCATAGAAAATATCTGCAAAGACGAGGAGAATCAGCCCATTGTATGACGAATGCAGGGCAGTAAAGATGACCAGCATCAGCAAAATTTCAATCATGGTCACCTTATCGTAAACAGATAGCTGATCGGGATGCTTTTCCCGATAGTACATCACCAGCAGCAGGCAGGCATAAAAGATAATAGAAATCAGGAAAGTGAAACTAGGCGATCCTGGAATGGCATCCAAACGCTCCAAAAGCGAGTGACTGAACCCTTTTGTTACGACATAATTGGTTGCAAAGAGGTAAATCGAAGCATTATAGACAATGGCTATAAAATTGATGACCATTAGAGCTATTTTACTGTAAAAAATGCTTTTTTTTGCTTTCATCACTGCCACCCTGTAATTGGATACTCACCAATATTGTCCTTGTTAATCAAGCGGACTGGTATTAGATACTGGCTGTCACAGGATTTCTTTTCCCGCATCAGCTCAATCACTTCTGCCACCTTTCGTCCCATCTGAATAGGCGACTGAGCCACCGTTCCTTGAATATCATTCGTATTGGCCAAAAAATTCTTAATATCTGGGGAACCGTCAACTCCATAAATATAAATTTTTTCTGCCACTCCTTGTTCCTTGATTGCAGCCAAAGCACCGATTGCAGCGCGGTCATTGAGAGCCATAACGACATTAAGTTCTAATCCATTAGCCAAGGCACTTTTGACCTGAGGCATGCTTTCTTCAGTCTGCCCCAAAGTTTCCAGCTGAGAAACAATCCGATAGGTTGGATGTCCTTTGATGGTATCAAGAAACCCCTGTACGCGATCCATGGCTGAGATGGCATTCCGGTGTTCAAGCAAAAGAATATCAGCCTCGGAAAGCCGACTCATCATATCTCTAGCAATCAAAACTCCCGCTTGATAGTTATCCGATACGATGGTCGTGTCAACAACTACCTGCTTATTCATCGGCGCATCTACCACGATAATGCGAATGCCAGCTTTTTTAGCTTCATTCAAAGCCCTGATAATATCTGGGCTGTCGCTCCTTACTGGATTGATAACGATAACATCAACCTTTTCTTTGATAAAATAAGCAATTTGCTGGCTTTGCTTCCCCTCATCCAACTCCGAATCACGAACATAGAGCCTGCTCCCCTGCTGATTGGTTTTTTTCTCCAATTCGGCATTCAAGGTTTTATAAAAATCATTATTCATGGTCATATAGGTTGCCCCGATTTTAACTTGACTGCTGTCGGGCATGCTTCCTTTAAAGTAGATGAAAGCAAGACAACAGATTGCCAGCACAAAAACAGACCAGAGAGCACATTTCTGGCAAGTCTGAATCCTCTTTTTTCCCTTACTTAATACCATTTCTATCTCCTAGTCACCTGTGCTCATTTAACACTTCACTTACATTCATTATATTATAATCAAACGAAAAAGCAAAACGTTTCCTGGTCCCTATAATAAATAAAGAGACAGAGGGTTCCTCTATCTCTTTGTATTCTTAAAAGGGTAATTCCTCTTCCTCTAGGACAAGATCTGCTAAATCAGCGCTGCTATTATTTTCACGAAGAGCTCGCTGAGCCCGACTTTCTAGAAGTTGGAAACTTTGACAGAGCACTTCTGTCACATAGTGGTTGCTGCCATTTTTCTCATAACGGCGGGTACGCAATTCCCCATCAATCGAAATCAAACTGCCCTTTGTTGCATAGCTAGCCAAAGTTTCTGCCAATTTCCCCCAAACGACGATATTAACAAAATCGGCTTCCCTTTCACCATTTTGACCTTTATAGCGACGATTAATCGCTACTGTTGCCCGAGCAACTGATTTCTCATTAGCCGTTTTATGCAATTCAGGTGTGGCCGTCAAACGGCCGATAACAATAACTTTGTTGTACATTTTAATTCCTCCTATCTTAATATTCGTAAAAAACATTAAAAAATCATAAAATCAGCAATTTCTTGAGAAATTCGATAGTTGCACGTTCAAGATTTATCATAGTTCGTTTTTTAGTTTAGAATTAAAACGTCAGTAGGTCATATCAACAAGCACTGCTTGGAGTTGGAAATTGAAGATCAAACTAGCGAAATTGCTAAAAAATAGCAGGAAAATTTGACAAAGAGTCCATTTAAAAAACTAGGCTTCGCCTCTTCTAGAAGCAAAGCCTGATTTTATTCATTTTACAATATAGTATATTTCTCTGTTTTATGACTCATAGCAAGGAAACTTCATCCCTAGCAGCAGAGTTTTATTTTTTATTTGCTGCATATTCTGCATTCCGTTTGATCATTTGCTTTCTGTACCAAGCAAAGATTCCAACATAAGCACCGAGGAAGATAACGGCACCAATGATTGCTTTAATATCACCAGTTGTGGTATTACCGATAGTCCAGCCCAACAGCTTTTCAATCGGTCCTTCTAGTGTAGAGTGAGTGATTAATTGAGATTGGCTCACTCCTTCAGGGAAGGCACCAACACCTTTAGCAAGTTCTGTTGCAAATGGTGCAATGAGAGTCCCTGATAACAGGAAGAGCGGCAGCAAAAGACTTCCAAAGACAATCATACGCAAGAGCTTACCACGAGTAACCACCAGAAGGGCTGGTGTTACACCCATAGCAATGATACCAGCCAGTGGCAGGATACCATTTCCTACTTTAGAAAGCAAAACTGCTTCGATCAGCATGATTGGAGCAAGCACGTTAGCGCAGGCCCAGATTTCTGCACGACCAGCGATAAACGGCCAGTCCAAACCGATATTAAATTTACGACCTTGCAAACGTTTGGTTGCAACGTTTGTAATCCCTTGTGACAAAGGCTCTACAGCGGCGATAAACCAAGAACCAATCAAAGAGAAGAGTTCCAAGCAGACACCAGCAGTCAAACCAAGAGACAACCATCCTTTGATGACTAATTGCCAGGTATCACCATCTTCTACACCTGCTACTGGATGCGGAGTTCCCATGATACCGATGACCACACCGAGAAGGAAACCGATAAAGAATTTAGAACCCCAGAAACCGATTTTCTTGTTCAAGGCTGCAGCATCGAAGTCATATTTGTCCAACCAAGGGAAGAATTTATCAAAAATCTTATCCAAAACCATGATGACAGGGTTCATCATATAGTTCATGTGAGTAGAAGTCATCGGAGAAGAACTTGGTGCATTCAGCAGATCATCAAAGGTAGGCTTCATCAAGTCTGAGTTGATGATTTTCAAAACACCGACCAAGACAACCGCCGCCGTCGCAATCAGCAATGATACAGCCGGACTGACATGATTGTTATCCGCATACCACTTGATAAGCAAGCCAGTGATAGACAAATGCCAAATGTCAAAGATATCGACATCCAGAGTGTCTGTTTTCTTCAGCGCCAACATCACGACATTGACAATCAGCATGATGAGCAAGAAGTACAAGGTCCATGGAGAACCCCAAGTAATCGTTGCCAAAGGAGCCCAGCCGACATCCGTGATATTAAGCTGAATCCCTGTGTTTTCAACGAATTTTGCGAGCGAAGCTGAGAAAGCTCCATTCAGCATGCCGATGATAGCTCCGATACCAGTCAAAGCGATGGCCAGCTTAATTCCACCCTCCAGCGCTTTGGAAAATTTCACACCAAATAAAAGTGCAAGAACTGTCAAGATAATCAACATGACAATTGGGCCACCCATTTTGATAATGGGATCGAAGAACTTATTCGCTATATCAATGATAGCATTCATAAAAAACCTCCCGATTTATTTTTATTTTAATCCTTTAACTTAAGCCATGTTCTTTAATAGCCGCTTCGATATTATCATAGACCGGCGCACTCATAGCTGGAATTCTAAAAAGAATTGGGCCTGCTTCAATCACTGGAATTTCTGGTGTGAATCCTAAATCAGTCGCTGCAATCGGCGTAAAGATGTCATAACCTTGCATCAGGTCTTCATTGACATCCTTGACCATAACCGCATCACAATGAACATCATAACCACGGTTTGACAACTCTTCCTCAAGGGCACTTTTGATTTGGTGGCTTGAGTTTACTCCTGCTCCGCAGGCTGCTAAAATTTTAATCATAATAAAATCCTCCGATTTATTTATTTAATGACATTTGAAATATATTGAAACAACTCTTCCTCAGAGTTTAAATGAGCTAAACCAGCTAAATTTCCATCACTAGTGAAGAAATCCATCAGCTGTGCTAAAATATTAGTTTGACTCGAGCTCGAATGGTTGATAATGAAGAACAAGAGCGACACTTCAACGGTCTGTGCAGGAGCAATCATATTATGAAAAGTCACTGGTCGGTCTAGCTTCGCGACCACCACATTTTCAGTTAAGTTGTGCTCAATATCTGTATGAGGAATGGCCACATTTGGCAAATCTTTACCTAAAAACTCCATATCCAATCCCGTCGGAAATGACTTTTCCCTATCCAGAAGCGCTTCACGATAGGAAGACTTTACGATTTTTCTTTCTTCCAGTAAATCCGCCACCTGATGAAAAAGTTCTTCTTGACTCTCTGCAGTTAGGCAAAAAATCAACTCTTTATCAAACAATTGAGCAAGTTCCATTAGACCACCTCACCTTGTTTCTTTTTGTTTGTGAATTCATTATATCATTATGATATAATGGTGTCAATGGTTTATTGTGTTTTTTTTATATTATTTGTTTGCATATTCTGTTTGAATTCAGACTTTATTGTTTGATGACAAAAGATATGTCTATTGGGTGTTGTGATTTAACAAGTAATTTACAACACTTGCTTCAGGTTTCTTATATAAAAAACAAACGTCACAGAATCGTGACGTTTGTTTTCGTAGAGAAACTACTAAAGAGGCTAATCTAAGCCCCTTTACAAAAGGCTGGTATAGGAATTGTACTTCTCTCTAACTTTGGGTGAGAGATTTTCATCCGTTATCACCGCATCTATATTATCCAAGCGGTAAAAAGTATAGAAGGAGTAGCTGTCAAACTTGCTGTTGTCAGCAACGATATATTTTTCAATCGCATTATTGAGAATAATGGCATTCCCATTTCCTTCTTCTTCGTTGGCTGTGGTTACATTGTAGCCATCAATACCATTCACCCCGATAAAGGCTTTGGAAACCTTAATTTCCCGCAAAAGATTATTGGCAAACTGACCGACAAAAGTCTGGGTTTTAACTCGGTATCGCCCGCCAATTAGAATCAAATCAAAATTCGGATTGTCCTTCAACTTCTCAAAAATGGGTAGGGAATTGGTGACAATGCTGATATCTTTACCGTCCAGATAGTCGCCAATAAAGTCTGTAGTCGTCCCAGAACCAATAAAAACAGTATCGCCATTGACAATTAGTCCTGCACATTTTTGGGCAATAGTCTTCTTTTCTTCAATGTTCAGCATGGTTTTTTCCGAGTGAGACACCTCGTTGAGACCATCTCGAACCTTTTTATGTGCCCCACCATGGACTCTAGTCAGCAAGCCCTGCTTTTCCAAATCAATCAAATCGCGCCGAATAGTCATATCCGTGACATGGAGCAATTCTTTCAAGTTCTTTACCGAGACAACGCCTGACTGATCAAGCTCTTGCAAAATAATTCTTTGACGGCTTTCTTTCATAACAATTCTCCTTTAATGACTGTTCCGCATGTAGTCGAAGCTACCAGCTCGCTTATAGATAAAGAAAACAGCCGAGCTGCTGCTTCTGAAGTTTTCAAACAGTTATCTTTCCCTTATTATACTATATTTTTCCGATATAAACAAAAGAAGGTTGATATTTTTTTATAAAAATTATATCATTTTCTTTTTTGTTTGTTTATAATTGTCATTTTTAAACAATTGGTGTAAGAATCAAATCAACCCTTACGACTATGATGCTGCAAATATGAGAACTAAGTGGTAAAGACTTGTTTTCGCCTAAACTCAACTATGTCTTAATGACATTTAAACAAAAGATATAAAAAAGAGTCTGGGACAAAAGTCCTAGCCTCTCAATTGTTTTTGGATTGTCGAGCAAGACGCAGTGGTTGAGTGGGCTCTACTACGCTGATTTCATCAGCTTTTACAGCCCTACTCAACTGTGCGGAGGTGGGACG
>NZ_JBZYCU010000020.1:0-38470 GCF_058933875.1 Streptococcus sp. STC1396
TTCCATAAGATTCCTTCTAATGATGGTTTCGTCGCTTTTCATTATAGGTCTTATGGGACTTTTTTTACAACAAAAGAGACTCCATAATCCCTGCGGTGGATTTACCCACTACAGAAATTATAGAGCCTAAAAATAAGACAGTAACCTCGGAATAGCTACTGTCTTATCTCATTTTTCACTTAAAGCCTTGACAGACTTGACAAATGGTAGAAAAGAGCCTATTTTTTGTCCAACTTTTTGGGGTCAGTACTGTCTTCCTAACGGGTTTTCAAAATAAAGTAGGATTCAAACCTACGACATAGTTCTGCGTCGCTGCTAATCAGGGCATGATAAAAATATAGTCCGTACGGGATTCGAACCCGTGTTACCGCCGTGAAAAGGCGGTGTCTTAACCCCTTGACCAACGGACCATTTAATCTTTTTTTAGAACACGTTCTATTATATCAATTTTTTCTCTCTTGTCAATAATTAATTAAACAAAAGAAGCTAGAATTTTTCTAACTTCTTTCATTCTTAATTTTTTTCTTCCATTTTTGATTTAATTTCATCATAGGAAAGGGCATGTGCTTCTCGATCTAAGTCTTTTTCTGATTCCTCAGGCATTCGACCTTTCTCATATAAAGATTTAATTTGAGTACTGTCGAGTGTTTCATATTTGAGAAGTGCCTCAGCAATCAATTTGTGAGTCTCACGATTTGATTGGATAATATCTGCTGCTTTGTTTCGTGCCTCATTTAGAAGATTTCTGACTTCTTCATCAATTTCATAAGCCGTTTGTTCTGAAATTGTTTTTTGCGGGCTTGCTGCACCAAACATGGCGTGATTTCCTTCGTATTGAACCGGTCCAAGTTTATCACTCATTCCGTATTCTGTGACCATACTGCGAGCCATCTGAGTTGCCTGTTCAAAGTCATTAGATGCACCCGTAGTTTGAACATTAAAGATAATCTCTTCAGCCACACGACCACCCATAAGTCCAGCCAGTTGTTCTTTCATATCTTCTTTAGACAGAAGCATTTGGTCTTCCTTAGGTAGGGCAATCATATAGCCACCAGCACGACCACGGGGAACGATGGTTACCTTATGAACAACACGAGCATTTGACAAGACTAAACCAACAATTGTATGTCCAGCCTCATGGTAAGCAACCAATTCCCGTTCTTTTTGTGATACTGTTTTGTCTTTCTTGGATGGCCCAGCAATGACGCGATCTTCTGCCTCATCAATATCAGAAGCATCAATAACAGTTTTGTTACGACGTGCCGCAACTAAGGCAGCTTCATTAAGAACATTCTCAAGATCAGCACCGACAAATCCTGGTGTTTGTTGAGCAACTAGCTTCAAATCAACATTTTTCGCCAGCGGTTTATTTTTAGCATGAACACGAAGAATGGCTTCACGACCTTTAACGTCAGGACGACCAACCAAAACTTTTCTATCAAAACGACCAGCACGTAGCAAGGCTGGATCCAATACATCTGAACGGTTGGTAGCAGCAATAATAATGATACCTTCATTGCCTTCAAAACCATCCATTTCAATCAAGAGCTGATTAAGGGTTTGCTCACGTTCATCGTTTCCGCCACCAAGGCCAACACCACGCTGACGTCCAACTGCATCAATCTCATCAATAAAAATAATAGCTGGCGCTGCTTTTTTAGCATCCTCAAATAGAGAACGCACACGACTAGCACCGACACCAACAAACATCTCTACAAAGTCTGAACCAGAGATACTAAAGAAAGGAACGCCTGCTTCGCCCGCAACAGCTTTAGCAAGAAGGGTTTTACCTGTTCCTGGAGGCCCCTCAAGGAGAACACCTGCCGGAATACGAGCTCCCAACTTGGTATAACGTTTTGGATCTTTTAAAAATTCAACAACTTCAACAAGCTCTTGCTTTTCTTCTTCAGCTCCGGCAACATCTGAGAAGCGTACTTTGATATCTTCTTTATTAGTAGCGCGAGCTTTGTTGCGTCCAAAATTCATGGCTCCACGAGCACCACCGCCACCACCTTGATTCATCATTGACATTAGGAAGAAAGCAATGAACATAAATGGAACAATGGAAATAAAAATATTAATCCACATACCACTTGAGCTCTCGCGCTTAATTGTAATCTCTGTTTTATGTTCAGAAGCTAACTTTTGAAGATCAGAGACAGTCGTATCTGAGGGTAAAATGACACTAGTAAATCTGCTGACTTTTGAGATTTCTGGAGTAAAAAACTGGATCCCTGTTGTATCTTTTGATTCTTTGGCAGATTTATAAGTACCTGATACTTCAATGACACTACCGTTTGGTTGGTAGCTTATCTCTTTGACATTATCATCCGTAATCTCTTTAACTAACTGAGTGTAGTTAATTTGCTGACTGCGTCCTGCAGCATTTCCTGTAAAGAAATACTGAAATCCTGTAACTAGAATTACAATGATCAGAATATAGAGAAAAGGATTTTTTATAAAGCCATTATTTTGTTTATTTTTCATTTATATTTAGTAAACCTTTATTTTGTATACACTTCTTCTTTTAAGACACCGACATAAGGAATATTACGATAATATTCTTCATAATCCAGTCCATAACCAACTACAAATTCATTTGGAATTGTAAAGCAAGTATAGTCTGCATTGATATCAACAACACGTCCTTCAGGTTTATCCAGCAAAGTCGCAATTTTTACAGATGCTGCATTTCTTTCTTTAAATAAATTACAAAGATTTTTTAAAGTTTGCCCAGTATCTATAATATCTTCGATAAAAAGAACATCACGTCCAGCAATATCCTGATCAATATCTTTGATAATATTAATCACTCCGCTGCTAGCTGTGCCGCCATGGTAGCTAGATACCAGCATAAAATCCAACTCTATATGTGTGTCTATATGCTTAATCAATTCAGCCATAAAAGGAACGGAACCTTTTAAAATTCCTACGAATATAGGCTTCTTATCTTGATAATCCACTGTCAGCTGTTTCCCTAACTTTTTAGCCGCAGTTACGATTTCTTCGTGAGTAATTAATATTTTTTTAATATCTTGTTCTAGCATAATTTTACCTATCTAATTTCTGAATATAAAGTACAGTACCCATTATATCACTTTTTAATTCCTTACTCAAATCACTGATAGCAATATTTACAATTGCCAGAATCTGTTGATTCTGTTCTATAATAATCGCTTTTTCTCGTTCTTCAAATGGGATTTTTTGATCAATGAATAATCGCCGAAGTTTTTTATGGTGCCCCTTTAAACAAAGCAAGTCACCTGGTTTTCTATAACGCAAGATAAGAGGTGTTTCACGTGAAACAGAAATTTCTTGAACATTTTCGCCATTCAAAGGAAAGCCAAATGAGAATTGATACTCCCCAAATTGAAGTAGATTACCACATTCTAACAGAATTGAGTCCACTTTCAAATCAGACTTACGACTGATTTTTCTGATTTCAAAGTGCTTATAATCCTTGACTAATTTGTAGTTATTCTTTAAGTGGTGAATATAATTGGCTTTTGTTCGTAAAATTCTTAGTATTTCTGCAAATTGTTTTTTATTTAGATTTAAAGTAGGAAATTTCTTTAAATATTCCTGCAGAAGAAAACTCTGAACCTCAGGAATCTGTTGCTTAAAAACCTCCAGATTCGTAACTTCCAGTCCTTGCGTCAGATGAGACAAGGCTGTTTGCAAATCCTGCACCTCTTTTCCTAAAGAAATCAAGGAATCCTTAAATCGAGGATTTTCTTTTTCTAGACTAGGAAGATAGAGATTACGGATGCGATTTCTAAGATAATCATTTTGAAAATTGCTCTCATCTTCAAAATGCAAAATTTCAGGAAAGTCTTGCTTATGAAAATAAAGAAGAGGCCGAATTAATTCACCATTTGCAAAAGGTTGAATTTCTTTCATACCTGACAAATGGCAAATCCTTGCTCCTCTTAGCAGTCTCATAAACACCGTTTCAGCCTGGTCCTCGGCATGATGGGCTGTGACTAAAGCTGTGTATCCTTCTGTCAGCATGATTTCTTCAAAAAAATGATAACGAAAATGTCGAGCTTTTTCCTCGGTAAAATCACCTGAAAAATTTGAGCTGAAAAATTTCACTCCAAGTTGATGGGCAAAATTTGACAGCTCTTGTTCTTCCATATCAGACTCCAGACGTTGCTTATGATTAATATGCGCAATTCCCAGTTCAATCTCAAGCTCTTCCCTGTTTTGGTGCAAAAGATGGAACAAAGTCATCGAATCTAGACCGCCAGAAACTGCTACGAGCACTTTCTGATGGTTTTGAAAATACTGTTTTTCCTGCATTTTCTTTCGAAATTCCTGATTCATCATTTCAGAACTCCATACACATCATCTGCGATTTTTGAAATTGTATCGTAATCTGAATTATTAGTAAAAATAGCAATAATAAATGGCGAGTCAGCATACACAATAGCAACATCATGCTTAAAATCATAAGCATCCCCAATTTTATGAGCGACTTTTACATTGATATTTTTAGAAATCCGCTGATCATCAAAATTAGTCTGAGATAAGGCATCAACAATCATACCATTTTGCTCATAAATAGCTTCCATAACGTTCCCAGCCATTCGAGCAGATGCCTGCCTGCCTTCGACATCCCACTTTTTACCCGCAATTTTTTCAACAGTCTTTTGAAATTTGCTGTCAGATTGATTGCTTGTATAGTAAGCTAAGATATTATGAGCCACATTATCTGATTCTTTTGCTACACCATTAATTAAGTCTTGAACAGAATATTCCTTGTCGTCCGATGACTTAGAAATACTTCCACTCCCTTCAGGATTATAAGCACCAGCAAAATCATTAACCGCTGCAGTATATTTCAATTTTTTATCCAAGGAAAGTGTATGATTGGTCAGTTCCTCCTGAGCATAATAAAGGTAAGCAAGCTTCGTTACACTGGCTGAATACATCTGCTGATCTGGATTAATACCAGCTTCTCTGCCTGTATCTAACTGTTTTACATAGATAGAAAAATCGTTCTTTTTATATTTAGATGTTAAAATCTCCTGAACCTTCTCCATCCGATTGTCCTCCTCGGAAAGAAAATCGACAGACACCCAACCCTGCCCTTCAATTTGCGCATATTCTCCCTTAGCCGTTTGAGCAACTTGAACCACCTTTACTTTACTATAAGGAAGCACTTTCGCTGCAATTTTTTTAGAACCATTGATAGGCACAGTAGCATAGAGAGCATAGTTAGGAGACAGCCACATATTCTGACTGACACTTGTAACAGACTGAACCGTATCTTCATAAATCATGTTTTTATCAGCAATAACAAACTGATCATTCTTTAATTTAAAGATTGGAGTTCCATCTTCATTGACATGAAATTCTGTCAACTGTATCGGCTGGTCTGGAAGAAGTTTTCCAGCTACAGTAGTCAAAGTAGCATCTGTAAATGTTGGAGTTTCCTCATAAACATTAGGATTAGTCGGAATACTGGTATAGTATCGGCCATAAACTGTACTTGTAAGCTGATATTTTTCTTCTTCATTTAAACTAATCTCTTTTTCAGTACTGATGACTGTAAAACTGCTAGATAATGCTGGCAGTAAAAATAGCAGCAAAAGTAACTTACGCATGACCTCCCCTTTCCTTTGTTTTTTCTTGAAGTTTTAAAGCTTGATTTTTTTCGGATAATTCTGTTAATTTTTCATCCGAAAAAGATAAAAATTGCTCTATTTTTTGAAGTACATTTTCCATAATTATTGTGGTAACAAATCTGGTATCGTATAAATGTATTCTCCTTCTTTTGAAAAAGAATACTTAGCACGGGCGTATTTGGCAGCATAGCTGTCATCTTTTAACTTGGTCGCAATATCAGACTGATAAGTTTTCTCCTCACTTAGCTTTTCATATTTCTTTTGCAACTCTGTATATTGAACACGACGATTGAGCAAAGTCTGATAGTTTTGGTATAAATTATAAGTTGGTAGAATAAAGAGCAGAATCACTAGAATTAAAACCCACCCCATAAAGCGATTCCTTTTTCGACGTTCTTCGTCAAGATATCTACGACGCTGATTTTCATCTTGGATAAAGCGATTATTTATCTGAACAATATTTCTAGGCATTTTCTTCAATCCTTGTTTCACTGATAATTTCATACATTTTCGCAGCATCTTCTTTTTTAGTACTATCTTTCATCTCAAGAACCCGCACTGTTAATAGCTTATTGCCAAAACGAACTTCAATTTGATCATTGATTTTCAAATCTGTCGAACTTTTTGCCAAGATTCCATTTACCTTGATACGGCCTTTATCTGCTACCTCTTTAGCTACAGGGCGCCGCTTGATAATGCGTGATACCTTTAAATATTTGTCTAATCTCATAGTCTTTTCCTCGATTTTCTCTTAATATTCTATCATGCTTTTGAAAGAAACAAAGCCAAAAAGCTGAAATTTTACCGAATTGTAATGTTTACTCAGCTTTTCGATTCTTTATTTCTACTAGTTTTTCACCAAAGTTCAGCAAGTTTTCCAAAATCTCGAAATCTTTTTTATGCCGAACATCAAAAACGACTTCAATCAAGCCTTTCTGCTCACCAATTCGAGCTTTTAGAGTTGTCGTTGACAAAGCTTCAAAATAATCCTGAGTCAGATAGATTTGCTGAGAGATTTTTTCAAAACGAATGCTAACAGATTCTTGCTTCCGCTCAGCAAGTGCTACAAAAGCCTGATCAAGATAGGACTTGACTAAGCCAATCTCTAGTAAATAAGCCACTACGTCCGGATATTCTCCAAAGCGGTCAATCAATTCATCTTGCAAATGTTCATAATTTACACGATTGTCAATCTCACGAATTCTCTTGTAAACCTCAATTTTTTGACGTTCATCAGAAATATAATCACTTGGAAGATAGGCATCAATTTGAAGATTGATTTCAGCATTACTTTTTTGGCGCTTGGTTTCCTTACCTTGTTTCTTAGCAATGGCCTCTTCCAAAAGCTGAGAATACATTTCAAATCCTACAGAATCAATGAAACCAGACTGTAAACTCCCTAAAATATTTCCTGCTCCTCGGATAGACAAATCCCTCATCGCAATCTTAAATCCAGATCCCAACTCGGTAAATCCTTTAATGGCTTCTAGTCTTTTTTCTGAAACTTCAGTTAGAGTTTTATCTGGCCGATACATAAGATAGGCATAGGCGATTCGATTGCTGCGGCCAACCCGACCACGAAGTTGATACAAGGTTGACAGACCCATGTGGTCAGCATTTTCGATAAAGAGAGTATTTGCATTTGGAATATCGACACCTGTTTCAATAATCGTTGTTGTGACTAAAATATCGTATTCGCCATTAACAAAGTCTAGTAAGGTATTTTCTAAACGTATCTCAGTCATCTGTCCATGAACATAACCAATTGAAGCCTCTGGAATCAACTCTTTTAATTCGGAAACTTTTTGCTCAATGGTGTCAACTTTGTTGTAAAGGTAGTAAACCTGTCCACCTCGGTCTATTTCACGTAAAACCGCATCCCGAATAACTGTTCTATTGTTTTCTAAAACATAGGTTTGGACTGGATAACGATTTGTTGGTGGTGTTTCAATTACTGACAAATCTCGAATCCCTAACATCGACATGTGTAGGGTTCTTGGAATAGGGGTAGCCGTCAAGGTCAGAACATCAACCTTCTTTTTTAGTTCCTTTAACTTTTCCTTATGCTTGACACCGAAGCGCTGCTCTTCATCTATCACCAGTAGCCCTAAATCGGAAAATATCACATCTGCTGATAGTAGGCGATGGGTACCGATAATAATATCAATCTGCCCTTTTTCCAACTTTTCCAGAGTCTCTTTTTGCTCTCCTTTACTTCTGAAACGGCTGAGAACATCGACATTTACGGCAAAATCATTGAAACGTTCTTTAAAGTTTGTGTAGTGTTGCTGAGCTAAAACAGTGGTCGGAACCAAGATAGCCACCTGCTTATGATCGCTGACAGCCTTAAAAGCAGCCCGCATAGCCACCTCGGTCTTCCCAAAACCAACATCTCCAACCAAGAGTCGGTCCATAGGACGGTCACTCTCCATATCTTTCTTGATTTCCTGGATGCTTCTGAGTTGGTCATCTGTTTCCACATAGGGAAAGGCATTGTCAAACTCTACTTGATACTGGTCGTCACTAGAAAATTGAAAACCTTTTAATTGACTACGCTCTGCATATAATTTAATAAGGTCATCGGCAATGTCTTCAACCTGATGCTGGACTTTTTGCTTCGTTTTTTGGAAACGCCCATCATTTAATTTGTTAATTTTAGGTGCTTTTCCATCGCTAGCTACATATTTAGACAGAAGGTTGATTTGATCCACCGGAATGGAGATACGATCTGTATTTTGATACTGAATCGTCAAATAATCCCGATGAATTCCTGAAACTTCAATTGTTTCAATTCCTAAATAGCGACCAATACCGTGGATATTATGAACCACATAATCGCCTTTTTCCAGCTCATTATAGTCTTTCAGCCTTTCAGCATTGGAAATATTTTGACGACGAATCCTACGTTTGATTTTTTTCTGAATCATCTCATGTTCAGTAATCAAAACGATTTTTTCATCGACAAAATTAAATCCTTGAACTAGATTTCCTTCTATGAGCTGGACAGCTTTTTCATGGATGTCTTTTTCCTTGATGTAATCTAAATGAATCTCATAATCCTGTAAAGTTTTATGTAAACTTTGTAAACTTGAATCTGAATTTGCCTGCAAGACGACCGTATAATCCGATTTCCTAAAGCGATTGATTTCTTCTTTTAAGAGAGGAAACTGACTAAAGAATTCCTGCATTGGATATTGATTGAATTGATAAAGCGCATCAAATTTTAGATTTCCTAAGCCTTTATGAAAGTTAGAAAAAAATGTAGCAGGTTTATATTTACGATAGTCCTGATAGTTATTTGCAAAGTATTGTTGATTTGACAGTGCTTTACTATTTTGTAAATCATCTGTCAATATATTGGCAACTTCTAATTCAAACTGTGCATGCTTGTCCATTATCTTTTGAAAATCATCAAAAAATATAAGAGTGTGGGTTGGCAAATAGTCTAAAATAGTCCATTCTTTCTGATAGAAAAAGGAAAGAAATTTGCGAATATCTGCATGATGAAATTGCTCTCTAGCAGAGTTCAATACTTCTTCTAAATAGGATTTCAAAGAAGGATCAAGAACCTTAGAAAGAGCTGCTTCTAGATTTTTCTGTCCTCTTGCATAATCTTCTTCTGTCAATAGAAGATCTGTGACAGGATCTATCAAAATCTCTTCCACATTTTCAAGAGAAAGTTGATTTTCAGGATTGAAAATCCTTATGCCATCAATCTCATCTCCAAAAAATTCTATCCGATAAGGATATTGACCCGAGCGTTCAAAAATATCCAGAATATCCCCTCTCAGACTGTACTCTCCTTGGCTGAGAACTTGCGAAACTTTTTTATAACCGTTCCTTGACAAAGAATTTACTAGCTTGTCAAGATTATATTCTTTACTAACAGAAAGGATAAGCTCAGATTTTTTAAAAATATCAGGCTGGGGCAATAATAAGCGACTGGCTGCAACGTTGATGATTAGAATACCATTTTTCTCTTTGTCCGATAAAAAATTCATGGCCTCTAATCGGACAAAGATTTTTTCTTGAGATGAAAAAACAAACTCAGCCAAAGGCGTATCATCTGCTAAGAAAGTGTAGACCTTTTCTTCTCCCAACAAAGAAATCAAATCACTAGCTAGACGCTCTGCTTCGTTTTGACTCGAAGTGATGACTAAGATTTTCTCCTGCTCTTCTAAGCTACTGGCAATCGCCAAAGCTTTTGTTGAAGCTGAAAGTCCCATTACTAACTGCCGGGTCTTCTTTTGTAATTGTTTCTTCCAGTCTACAATTTGTCGATTTCGACCAAATATATCAAGTAGTGTCATTGTCTTATCCATTGTATTGTTGCATAGTCTGCTCAAAATTCTCAGTTTGTAAATAATGATTTACAGCACTGTCAACCCTATCTAATGTATTTAAAATACTGATATAATCTTCCTGATCAAATTTTCCTAAAACATGATGAATAACTGACATATTATTTTTAGGTCTTCCTATGCCAATTTTTACTCGCTTGAATTCCTGTGTTCCAATATGTTTAATGATGGACTTAATACCATTGTGCCCGCCAGCAGAACCCTTGGTACGAAGACGAATTTTCCCAACTTCCATATCTAAATCATCATAGATAATGACCAAATCATCTATACCTAATCCATAGTAAGTTAACAAAGCGTGAACTGCTTTACCACTTTCATTCATGAAAGTCGTTGGTTTTACAAAATAGACTTTTTCTCCATTTAAGAAAGTTGAAGTAATTTCCGCTTGAAAAATCTTATCTGCTGTAAACTTTAGATTTAATTCTTTACACATCTTGTCAACTAACATAAAACCAACATTGTGTTTTGTTTCAATATATTTATCTCCTGGATTTCCTAATCCAACAATTAACTTTGTCATTTTACTCCTTTATAAAAGCCAAAAGGGCTGGAAATTTCTTTCCAACCTATGTATTTTAAATTTACACTGAATTTACACGTTAAAGCGGAATTCCATAATATCGCCATCTTGAACGATATATTCTTTTCCTTCTTCACGCAAGCGGCCAGCTTCTTTTACCGCCTTTTCAGATCCATATTTCACTAAATCATCATAAGACATCGTCACTGCACGGATGAAACCTTTCTCAAAGTCTGAGTGAATGATACCAGCTGCCTGAGGAGCTTTCATGCCACGCTTGAAGGTCCAAGCTCGGACTTCCTTTTCACCAGCGGTAAAGTAGGTTCCAAGCCCCAACAGATGATAGGCTGCACGTGTCAATTTGTCTACCCCTGACTCTGTCAAGCCAATAGCTTCTAGAAATTCAGCCTTATCTTCATCATCCAATTCAGAAATTTCTTCCTCTGCACGCGCTGAAATGAAAACAACCTCAGCATTTTCTGTAGCAGCAAATTCGCGAATCTGCTTCACATAGTCAATATTATCTGGTTCTGCAACTTCATCTTCACTGACATTGGCCACATAAAGCACAGGTTTAGTCGTTAAAAGAAAGAGACCTTTGACGATTTTTTGCTCCTCTTCTGTAAACTCAACTGTCCGAGCTGACAGACCGTCTTCCAGAACTGGCTTGATCTTTTGTAAAACATTAAATTCTGCAACTGAGTCCTTGTCCTTCTGGGTACGAGCCATTTTCTCAACACGCGCATAGCGTTTGTTAATGCTTTCCAGATCGGCCAAAATAAGCTCTAGATTGATGGTCTCAATATCAGCCATGGGGTCGACAAATTCAGACTCACGGCCCTGTTCCCGCATGACATTTTCATCATCAAAGGCACGGACTACATGAACGATAGCATCCACTTCGCGGATATTGGCCAAGAATTTATTTCCCAAACCTTCACCTTTCGAAGCTCCCTTTACAATACCTGCAATATCTGTAAACTCAAATGTAGTGGGAACCTTCTTTTGAGGTTTAATCAATTCTGTTAATTTATCCAAACGAGCATCTGGCACTTCTACCCGACCGACATTTGGATCAATTGTCGCAAAAGGGTAGTTGGCAGCTTCTGCCCCTGCTTTTGTAATTGCATTAAATAAAGTTGACTTGCCAACATTTGGCAAACCAACGATTCCTGCTGTCAAAGCCATATTTTACTATTCTCCGTTCACATTTCAATCTCTAACATTATAACACAAAAAGTAAAAACATGTGAAGTCTTTTTAACCAGAATTAAAACAAGGAAAAAGTCTTGATAGTGGCTATAATGAGGATTTAGATAATCATCCACGAAATTTTTAAAAAACATAGGGAATCTATTGTTGCAATATTTTCAAAGAAACCAGTCTAGAATCTAATCTAGAACCTTCTTCATTTTCCTCTCAAAATCATGGCGACTCATCATGACGACATGATTGCAGTTGCTGCATTTAATTTTAATATCAGCGCCCAAGCGTGTAATTTCCCAGCGATTAGCCTTCTTGCCAGTTGACTTAATTGTACAAGCATGAGGTTTTTTCATTTCTACAAAAGTTCCAAGTTCGTACATATGCTGCTCCTTTTAATAATATTATTTTTCCATTTCTTTTTTCAGTCCTCTATGTAGACTGATCAGTATATAATCATACCCGTATTATATCACATCTTTTGAGTCTACTTACTTGAAAATTATTGAAATAAAACAAGGCGGACGTATCCAACCTTGTCTTAAATATTATCTTCTAATTGGTACGGACTGGAGTGATGAGCTGGATAAAGTTTTCAGCATCTTCGCTTGGTACCAAGGTGAAAGGCCGAACAGCTGAAATAAAGCTAATGGTCACCTGCTCACTATCAACTGCCTTTAGAGCTTCAATCAAATAGGTGGGATTGAAACTAATAGTCAAATCTTCTCCTGACACACTTTCTGTATCAATTTCTTCATTTACGCGTCCAACTTCTGGTGAATGCACATGAGCGCTGACAATGCCCTTCACAATTTCCAATTTCACTGTTCCATTTTGGGTAGCATTGGATAGAAGGCGCGACCGCTCCATGGCATGGCGTAAATTATTAGTATTAAAGGTCACCACACTTGAAAATTCTGTCGGAATCAAGCGGTCTGTGTCAGGATAGTTCCCTTCCAGCAGGCGCGTATAAAAACTGATATTTTCACTTCTAAAGAGGAGCTGATTATTGGCAAAGAAAACCTCTACTGTTTCAATATCGTCTGTGAAAACAGCCGTAAATTCACGCAGAGAACGACTAGGGATTACCACATCGAAGTCATCTCCGTTTTTGTCCAAAGTAATCTTCTTTTGACTCATTCGATGAGAATCTGTCGCAACTGTTTTGAGTGATTTGTTGTCTGTTAAAACAAAATGAACACCCGTTAAAATCGGACGACTTTCTTGAGTGCTAGCAGCAAAAGCTGTCTCATTGATGATATTTTTGAGAATTTTTGTTTCCAGAACTAGCGGATTATTGGTAGAAACTTCTTGAATGCGTGGGTATTGATCAGCATCTTTTCCTTTCAGCGTAATTTCTGACTTTCCACTAGTAAGGACGATTTGTTTCTGCTCAATTTCTTTAAAATCAAGCACAATATCAGGCAAACTAGAAATAACATTAATAAAGAAAGTTGCTTCTAGTAAAATAGAACCTGGTGAAGTAATTAAAAGTCCAGCATTCTCATTTTTAACTGAAATGAAGTTTTCAATGGAAATTTGACCATTGGAACCAATCAAGGTAATGCCTTCTTTCGTTACATCAATTTTAACTGTTGATAAAATTGGAATAGCGTTTTTGGTACTGATAGCTCTTTTAGTTGTATTCAAAGCTTGCAGGAATAAATTTTTATTAATAGAGAAGTGAATCATAGGGACTCCTTTTATTATTTATGATTATTAAGTTAATAGTAATAGTAGTTCTTGTGGAAGCTGTGGAAAAATGATTTGAAGTTGCTAAAATCAAGTTTTGAGACTTGTTCACAACTTGTGGAAAAAACCTCAGGTAAATTAAATGTTATCCACACCTTTATTTTATCTTGTTTTTGATATTCTCAATTTCAAGGCGTAAGCTGTCGTCCGTTTCAAGTCTAGTTTTGATTTTTCCATGCGCATGTATAACTGTTGTATGGTCTTTGCCGCCAAATTCTCGTCCAATTTTTGGTAGGCTGTTATCTGTTAGTTCACGAGCTAGATACATGGCTACTTGTCTGGCTAAAACAATATTTTGTACTCGACGGCTTCCCTTCATTTCCTTGACACTGACGCCATAGAAATTACCTACCTCAGACTGGATTTTTTCAATTGGGATGACTGTCACTTGACTGGAGTCTTGCTTGCGAGCACGAATAGCTTCAGCTGCGATGTCAATCGTAATTTCTTTTAAATTGCGGACCCTTGCAATGAGCGTAATGTCATTTAGCGCCCCTTCTAAGTCTCGAACATTTGAGTCAAATTGTCCGGCGAGGTATTCCAAAGTATCATTAGGGAAAATATAGTCAAGATTTTCGATCTTATTTCTGAGGATAGCAATCCGAGTTTCAAAATCGGGTGGAGTAATATTTTGAGTAAGCCCCCATTTAAAGCGCGTGACCAAACGTTCTTCCAAATTATCAAGATGATCTGGACTACGGTCGCTGGTCAGCACAATCTGCTTGTTATCTCCGTGAAGTGCATTGAAAGTGTTAAAAAATTCTTCCTGAGTAGAGACTTTTTTTCCTCCAAGGGATTGGATATCATCAATTAAAAGCAAATCCAAACTGCGATAGATTTTTTTGAAATTATCCATATCACCGAGCCTCAGATGCTCCAGAAAATCATTGATAAAAGTTTCTGCTGGAATATATTTAACACGCGCATCAGGAATATTTTCCAAAATTTGATTGCCGATAGCATTGAGTAAGTGAGTTTTTCCTAGCCCTGGACCGCCATAAATAAAGAGTGGGTTATAAGTTGTTGCTAAATTTTCAGAAACAGCCAAGGCTGCTGCTTTAGCCCAGATATTTCCATCTCCCTGTACAAAATTATCAAATGTATATTTAGCTTTTAATCCAGTATCAATGGGTGGTAAACTTGGTCGAAATGAAACTTTTTCAGTACGTTCTTCCAGCGGATGTTTCGACAACTCTTCGTTTCCTGCATCTTCAAAGACATATTTTCCAGTGATTTGATCGTTGAAAATCTCAAATCCAGCTGTAAGAATAACGCCCACTAAATTTTGTTCCCAAAATAGTTGTTTTACGGGGCTGTCAAGAAAGATTGTGGCTTGATTATTATCAATTTTTATTAACTGAGCTTCAGCTACAAAAAAGTCATAAGTTGTTTGTTTTAACTGAGCGGCTGAAAGCTCTAAAATTCTCTGCCAAAATTCTTGCTCTTTGGTCATTTCACTCCTCCTTTTCACAAAATTTTTCTCTATATCGAATTTCATTTTAACATAAAATTAGATAGTTTTCCACAAGATGTGAAGAAAAAATAACAATGTTTACAAAAGTTATCCACAATTTGTGAATTACTAGATTACTCCTTATTTTTCAAGGCTTTATAAGGATTTTTTCGTGGACAAGTCTGTTAGTTTGAAAAAAGAAAATAACAGCTCTATTTCAAGCTGTTTATAATTCTTTGGTATTCTTCCTCATTTTCAAAAGGAATAATTATTTTTCCTTTTGAATGACCTTTTAATTGAATAGTGACATCCAAACCAAGGATTTTTTTCAGTTTTTCTTCTTCAGAATGAGCAAAAATTTCTTTCGTCTTCTTAGACTTTAACTTTTTTCTTTTTTGTAATGAATGTTCAAGAGCACGCACGGATAGATTGTTTTGAACAATTTTTTCAAGCCAGAAGGATTGTTCTTCTTTCTTAAGGGGGATCAAGAGGCGAGCATGTCCTTGAGAAATGACTTCCTCTTTGATAGCATTAAGGATGAAAGTGGGCAGATGTAACAAACGTACAAGATTACTGATATAAGGTCTGGATTTTCCCATAATTGTTGCAATTTCTTCGTGAGTCAAGCCCCTGTCAATCAGATGCTGATAAGATTCAGCTTCCTCAATTGGATTTAGATCCTCTCTTTGCAAATTTTCAATAATGGCTTGTTTCATCATTTCATCATCAGATAGGTCTTTAATAAGGGCAGGAATGTTTTCTAATCCAGCAAGTTTAGCAGCTCTAAATCTTCTTTCGCCTGCCAAAATTTCGTAACCAAATAAGGAAGATTTTCTCAAAATAATAGGCTGAATAATTCCATTTTCTTTAATGGAAGCCGCTAACTCATTCATCTTTTCTTGAGAAAAATTTTTTCTAGGTTGATAAGGGTTTGTTCGAATGTCTTTTAGTGATATATATTGATAATTTTCCATTTGTATATAGAATAACACACCTTTACGATCGTGTAAAGGTGTGTTGACAATTCTGTAAATGATTTAATTGCCGCCCAAATCTTGAGTTGATTTAGTCAGTTTAATGGTTGTTGTTGCTTCTTTACCATCACGATAGTAAGTAACTTTTATCTCATCTCCGATAGCATGCTTGTAGAGTGCAGATTGTAAATCACTGGTTGATTCAACTTCTTTATCGTCAATTTTTGTGATGATATCGTATTTCTGAAGCTTATTTTCAGCAGGCATACCTTCTTGAACAGAGCGAACAAGGACACCTGATTTTACAGATGAAGGAAGATTCAATTTTGCTAAGTCAGTGGTGGTAATATTAGCTAAATCTAGCATCTGGATTCCTAGAGCAGGGCGTGTAACTGTACCACTTTGTTCCAATTGATTGATGATATTGACAACGTCATTAGATGGAATCGCAAATCCCATACCTTCTACAGAGGTTTGGCCATTGTTTGAGATTTTACTAGATGTAATACCAATTACTTGTCCTTGAATGTTGATGAGTGGGCCACCAGAGTTACCAGGGTTGATAGCAGCATCTGTTTGAAGTGCAGTTGTTGAAATATTTTGACCGTCTTCAGATTGAAGTGTCACATTTCTACCCAGACTGGAAATGATTCCTTGTGTTACAGAGTTGGCATATTCTGTTCCAAGAGGGCTTCCGATGGCAATAGCAGTTTCTCCTACTGTCAGGGAGCTAGAATCCCCGAATTCAGCTACATCAGTTACTTTTTCAGAGCTAATCTTTACTACAGAAATATCAGAATAAACATCTGAACCAACAACTTCTCCTGGAACCTTGCTGCCATCTGCTAAAAGTATATCAACATTTGTTGCACCATTCAGTACATGAGTATTAGTAACAAGGTAGGCATATTTTCCTTCCTTCTTATAAATCACTCCGGATCCTTCACTAGCTACCTGAGGCTCATCATTTGATTCATTATTGATAATTTCTTGTTTATTAGAATCTGCGTAAGTGATAACAGATACAACTGCATTTTGAACCTTTTTAACAGCCTTTGTGGTATCAGTTGAGTTTTTATAAGCAGTTGATATTGTGGTTTTAGAATTAGAAGAGCTGATACTAGCCAATTTAGCAGTAAAAAATGTAGTAGCTAAATTTCCGAGGCTCCCACCAATAAAGCCCACAACTAAAACAATAAAAAGCAACAAAAACTTTTTGAAGAAGTTTGAAGCGTTTTTCATATTTTCCTCCTTGGATTACAATTGATGAAATTATAAAAATCTATTCTTAATTATAACTTAAAATCCACAAGTTTTCCACAACTTGTGGAAAACTTAGAAAAAATGTTGATAGAGGTTAGAAAATCCATAGATAAATCAAGTAGTACATAAAAAAGTTTTGTGAATAAAGTGTGAAATTTATGTGGATATGATAGAATATAAATATGAAAATAAAGATTGTAACCGTTGGAAAATTAAAAGAAAAGTATCTCAAAGATGGAATTGCTGAATACACCAAGCGTCTTAGCCGATTTTGTAAGTTAGAAATTCTGGAGTTAGTAGATGAAAAAACGCCAGATAAGGCTAGTGATTTGGAGAATCAGCAAATTCTCGAAAAAGAAGGAAGTCGGATTTTAGCAAAAATAGCTGAGCGAGAATTTGTGATTGCTTTAGCTATTGAAGGCAAACAATTTCCTTCAGAAGAGTTTAGTTCTATTCTAAGCAATATTACAGTCCGTGGTTTTTCTGATATTACTTTTGTTATCGGTGGAAGCTTGGGTCTGCATTCTGCTGTTAAAAAAAGAGCCGATCTACTGATGAGTTTTGGAAAATTGACGCTACCTCATCAATTGATGCGTCTTGTCTTGGTTGAGCAGATTTACCGTGCTTTTATGATTCAGCAGGGGAGTCCTTATCATAAGTGAATCTTGACGATAGAAGATTTTTCTGATAGAATGAAATGGTATTGGTCTCATAGCTCAGCTGGATAGAGCATTCGCCTTCTAAGCGAACGGTCGCAGGTTCGAATCCTGCTGGGATCATTTTATTTTATATAGTAGCACAGCACGAAAAACTTCGTGTTTTTTTGTTGTTTTTTTGATAAAATAACATTTCAGGAATAAAAAAATACATTTTAGATGAGTTTGGACGATGATTTAAGAATTTATTTATAATAGTTTTTGTAAGGTAAAACTTACAAAAAAATTTTTAGGAGATTATGATGAAAAAAACTCAAGAAAACTTCAAAGCGCTGACTCAATTTACAGATTTAACTGAAAAAGAACTGAAAAAGGTTATTGGTGGGGATTTTAGAAAGGTAAGGTTACCTAGATTGTTTGGAAAATAAGTATAGGTGGTTTAGGAGAAAGAGATGATATTGGACTTAATCTTATGGTTTATGTGTGAATTAATAGAAATTTTTGCAACTGTAAAAATTTATAAAAAAATAACAAATAAAGTAAAATCTAAATTTTACTTTATTTGTCTTTGCTTTTTTACAGTTATTCTTTTTCCTTTAACTTCATTAATTAGTGTGTTTGTACATTATATAATCCTAGTTTTACAACCTTTTCTTTTCTATTACTATTTTTATAAAAAAGAAAAGTTATCTGTTTATCTTGCTTTATTTTTATCTTTCTTCCTTTATATGGCAACCCAAGCCTCATCTACCTTTTTTTCAGTTATTATTTCATCAGTTACTGGAGATAAATTTGTAGAAGCTAATTGGACTATTTTTTATATTATCATTAACAGCATTTCTTTTTTCTTTATATTAAAATCTATTGATTACTTTGAATTTCGACTTAGAGATTTTAAGGAACAGGTCTTTAAAAATACAATTAATAGAATTAATCTATTTTATTTTATAGATATCCTCCTATTAAATATTTCTCATTGGCTAAGTGAAGTCAAACATTTTAATAGTCTCAGCAGCATGCTGGCAACTATTTGTTTTTTAATGTTTATGTCCACGCTTTTTTATCTAAAAGCTGCTCGAGAAAAATATGAAAAAGAAGAGGAAATAAAACAAAGGGAGTTAGAGCAGCTGCAACTGCAGCAATACACTGACGAAATTGTTTCTCTGTATAATGAGATTCGAGGTTTTCGTCATGATTATGCAGGAATGCTGACTGGCTTTCAGATGGCTATCAATACTCAAGATATCAAGGAAATTGAAAAAATCTATCAAGAGGTTTTGGTTGATGCAAATTTAAAATTACGTTCGGATAAATATACTTATTTTGATTTGAATAATGTTGGAGATTCTGCTCTGCGGAGTGTTATGACGGAAACTTTATTTAAGGCGCGTGATAATCAAATTGATCTGACTTTTGAAGTAAAGGATCCTGTTGAGAGATTGCCTATTAAGCTGTTAGATGTTGTGAGGATAGCCAGTATTTTATTAAATAATGCTGTTGAGGGAGCTATCGAAAGCTATGAGAAAATGATTCATGTGACCCTAGTTCAGTTGGATACAGAAATCATTTTTGTTGTAAAAAATTCCCGCAAGCAAAGAAAATTAGACTTAGAAGAAATTTATGAACCAGAGTTTTCAACTAAAGGTTATAGAAGAGGTTTAGGTTTAAATAATCTGAAAGAAATTTTAGAGAATTATGAATATATCATGCTTGACACAGAAATAAATAAGCATGATTTCACCCAAGTATTAACAATAAAAAGAAGGAATAGCCTATGAGAATTTTAGCGTTAGAAGATACATTATCCCATCAGGTCCGTATGGAGACAATATTAGCAGAAATTGCTGATGAAATGGGGTTAGATATCCAAGTAAAAATTACAGGAAAAATTCAAGAATTTAAAGAATATGTTGAGAATGAGGATGTAAATCAGATTTATTTTCTGGATATAGATATTAAAGGGGAAGAAACAAAAGGATTGGAGGTTGCTCGCTTTATTCGTCATCACAACCCGTACGCAATCATCGTCTTTGTAACCTCAAAATCAGAGTTTGCTACTATGACGTTTAAATATAAGGTATCCGCTCTCGATTTTATTGATAAAGATATAAATGATACTTCCTTTAAAAAACGTATAAAAGACTGTATTATTTATACGAAAAATACTTTGATTGCAAATACCAACATGGTTGACTACTTTGAATATAGTTATCGTGGGAATGACGTGCGCGTACCATTTAATGATATTTTATATATTGAAACTTCGGGCTCTTCTCATAAACTGCGGATTGTTGGAAAAAATTTTATCAAAGAATTTTATGGAACCATTTCCAGTGTTCAGGAGCAGGATGAGAAAACCAAACGTTTCTTTTCTTCTCATAAATCTTTTTTAGCAAACATTGATAATATTCGTGATTATGATAAGAAAACAAAAGAAATTGTGTTTTATGAAGGCCATCGCTGTCCAGTTTCTCGTCTAAGAATTAAATATTTAAAAGAAATTTTAAAAAATAAATCAAAAAAATAGTTGACAAAGGATAAAAAGCTGATATAATAGAATATGTTCTGAAAAAGAACATATCAATGGTCCGTTGGTCAAGGGGTTAAGACACCGCCTTTTCACGGCGGTAACACGGGTTCGAATCCCGTACGGACTATATTTTCCGCCATAGCTCAGTTGGTAGTAGCGCATGACTGTTAATCATGATGTCGTAGGTTCGAGTCCTACTGGCGGAGCTAGTAAGCACTTTATAAGTGCTTTTTATTTTATAAAGATTGTATTTAAAAAGCGAGATGTTGAACCGCACCCCAAAAGTTAGACCCCAAAAATCTAACTTTCGGGGTGTTTTGTTATGTCTTAACTTATGAGAATAAAGTTCAGATCTATGAACTCAGAAAACAAGGATATAGCTACAAGCAACTTTCAAATAGATAAGGGGGAAATATTTCTAATCTTTAGATACTTGTTTAAGTTAATCAATCGTTTTGGATTAGAGAGTGTTAAGAAAAGGAAAAATTTTTAGTATTCCCCTGAATTAAAACGAGAAATGATTGATAAACTCTTACTTGAAGGTTGTCCTCAAGAAAGTGTATCCCTCGACTATGTTCTTCCAAATCGTGGAATGCTTCCTAATTAGCTCGTAAAATACAAGAAAAATGGGTCTACTATTATTGAGAAAATCAGAGGGAGACCGTCTAAAATGGGATGCAAGCCAAAGAAAAACTGGAAACAAATGACTAAACTAGAGTCCTTCAAGAAGAGAATGAACGCTTTCGTACTGAAGTAACTTACCTAAAAAAATTAAGAGAGCTTGAAGCCAAGGAAGAAGCCTTACGACACGAAAGACAGAGACAGTTAGAGAAATGGTATCAGGAGGATTTCGACTAGATTTCCTTCTTGAAACGGCTGGCTTACCTCGTTCAACTGATGATTATCAGCTGAAACAACTTGATAAAGAGCTTAAAGAAGAAATTCAAGCAATTATCGTCGCATCCATTTAGAACTAAAGAATCGTAGATTTCCGGTTAATCACAAAAAGGTTCAACGTTTGATGAAATTTATGGGTCTAAGCGCTCGTATTCGTCGTAAAAGGAAGTACTCTTTTTATAAGGGGGAGATTGCTAAGAAAGCTGAACATCTCATACAACGCCAGTTTAAAGGATCTAAACCATATGAAAAATGTTATACAGATGTAACTGTGAATTTTCTTTGCCACATGTTAAAGGGAGGCTCTATTTAGCCCCTATTCTTGACGGATATAACGTGAAATTACAGCTTATAATCTTTCTTGTTCGCCTAACTTAGAGCAGGTGAAAACAATGTTAGAACAGGCATTTACAGATAAACAATATGAACATACCATTCTACACAGTAGCCAAGGTTGGCAGTATCAACACGCATCTTATCATCAGTTTCTGCAGTTCAAGGGCATTAAGCCTTCAATGTCACGAAAGTGGAAAACTCCAGATAATGGCATGATAGAATCCTTCTTTGGCATTTAAAAATCAGAGATGTTTTATGGCTTTGAACATGAGTTTAGGTCATTATAAGACCTTAAAAAAGCCATTATAGACTACATTGATTACTACAACAACAAATGAATTAAAGTCAAACTAAAGGGATTTAGTCCTGTCCAATACAGAACTAAATCCTTTACTTAAATTATTTGTCTAACTTTTTTTTGGCATTACAAGTTTATTCTCGCTTTTTTAGTATTACGAATGCTTTTTTCTGATGCGTTGATAGAGAAGAAAGAGTGAAATGCCTGCTAGGGAATCTATACTACCTTCTTTCAAGCCGCGAGGTATAAAGGTTAGTGTAGCTTGTCCTTTTCCTTTTGGAACATCAATTTTCATAAAACCATTTTGAGCTTGCTGTAAGTTAACTGGTTTGCCGTTTAACTGAGCTGTCCATCCTTTATCATATGGAATGGTAAAAAATAAAGAAGTATCTTTATTAGCCTGATAATGAGCTGAAACAGTATTCAAATTATTTTTTACAGTAACAGGTTGTTCTTTTAAGTTCTCAAAAACATTTTTATATTGTTCAACATTGACAGCAAAGAATTCTGGACTGTTAAAAGAAATAGTAGAATTTTGTGGAAAAGTGAACCGAACAGAGATAGTTTGAGCCTGATTAAAATAGCCAATATTAAAAAAAGGAAAAACATTATTTGTTGAGTAACGGGTTGTCACATTATTTACGGTAATGTCAACATCTGTTTGTTCGTCATTTGAAAATTGGATATCTGGAAGATTGACATAAACTTGACTATCAGAAGACACCTCGATTGAGTAATCAACACTAGCATATGTTGCATCATTATTTTTATCAATAGTAGCAGAAATTTTATTATCTTTAATTTCTAGATTTTCATTTTTAGGTATTGCTGATAATCTCTGATAATATTTTAAATCAAATCCTGACAATTGATTTAAAAAAGTTGTCTGATTATCAAGTGTCAAATTTGTAAACTTGACATTCTTGTAAACATCATTTGTCAAGAAAGCTAACCCCAAAGCATACTTATTTTCATAGAGGGTCATTGAATTTTCAGTATTCTCAGCAGAAAAACCAAATTTCTGTGGGGATGTCTCTGACAAATTGTACTTTACAGCAAAGAGACTATCCATTAAAATACTATTATTTTGATAACGAAGATTGAGATTGGTTCCCGCTGATTTAAAACCTAATTTATCTAGAGTCGAACTAGCCTGTGTATTTCTGACAGACGAAAATTGAGAAATTCCGTTGTAGTTGAATTTCATACTGTCATTTCCCGTTTGAGGATCAAGTCTCTCTGTTCGAAAGAAATCCTTATTTTTTTCCTTGCTATATTTGACCAACTTGTCAATCTCATTCATTTTTTTCGAATAAGATGAACGACTAGCGAATACCCATTCCTTAGCAATTCCATTAACTTGATAATAGGAATTTAGAGAAAGTTCAAAAACAACAAAAAATAGTAAAGATAAAGTAAATATACTTTGCCGAATATGAGAACGAGTAAAAGCGAAAGTTATCAAGAGATAGGATAAGAAAAATTCTAAGGTTAAAATATAGTTTTCTGGACCAAGAAAATCATAATGTTGACTGTAGAATAGTGTAGCTAGAAAGCCTGAAAATATAACAATAAAGCCAACAAATGCTTGTTTCCATTTAATTTCATCTAAACGATTGAGAGTTTCTGCAGCTATCAAAATGATAAAAAGAGAAAAGAGCCAAGAATAACGATGAAGAAACATATTGGGAGCATGCATTCCTTGCCAAAGCAAATCTAAATACTGTAGCCGGAAACTTGCTATAAAAATGACAATTAGAAAAAGATAGGAAAGTTTCACGTGAAACTTGATACTTTTTAAAGTAAAAAATATGATACTCAAAATGAGAGGGAAAATTCCAACGTAAATCATAGGAATAGATCCGTACTTTGTTGTATCAAAACTTCCTATAAAATTCTTCGCAAAAATATCCAAATACCAACTTTTTTCAGTGAGCAAGCTTTCAACCTTTGTCAATTTTTCGCCATGTGAACTTAGATCTAAATAGGTTGGCAAAATCATAATCAGACTAGTGAGGCCTGACAATACTGAAACAATACAAAAATCAGGGACAGACTTAAGCCTTGCCTTGAAGTTCCAGGAAAGCTGTACTAGATACCAAAGTACTAAAAATAAGGCCATCATGTAACCAAAATAATAGTTTTGGATAAAGAGAATTGACAAGCTTGTAAAGTATAAAACTCTCCCTTGTCCATTCATCAACTTGTGTAAACCTAATATAATGAGAGGGACTAAAATAAATACATCTAACCAAGTTTTAATTTCTAGTTGACTGACTGAGAAACTCATCAAGGCAAATGAAGTTGACAGAATCAAAATCAGTGTATCTGGAATCTTTTTAAAGATCCCTTTGATACTAATGAATGTTGTCAATCCTATCAAGCCAAATTTAATAAGTGTAAACAAGTAGACTGCATCTGGCATTGATTTTAAATCAAAAAAGTAAAGGAAGGGTGAAAGAAAACTTCCTAGATAATAGCTAGATAAAGCATAAAAATTTTGTCCTAATCCACTTGAAAATGTGTAAAAAAGACTATCCGTTCCATGAAGGATATTCCTCAATGTCGTATCAAATACGACATACTGATGGAAGCCGTCTCCAAGTAAAGGTGAAGTATCGCTTCCCCAGTAAATTCCTTGACTCATATAAACAAAACACATGATGAGAAAAGGCAAGAAGAAAGAAGCGAAATATATCCAATTTTTCTTTAAAAAATATATGATTTTGTCCATGTTTCTTATAGAGAAAGAGGCCGAAACGTTGTTTCATGCCCCTGTAAACTTATGTCAACTAAAGTTGACAACTTATTAATCTTTCCAAAGTTCTTTAACTTTTGCTTGAACTTCTTGATTTTCCAAAAATTCGTCATAGGTTTCGTCAATGCGGTCAATAACACCGTTTTTTGATAAAACAATGATATGATTAGCCAATGTTTGAATAAATTCGTGGTCATGGCTGGCGAAAATAATAGATTCTTTGAAATTTTTGAGGCCATCATTGAGACTGGAAATAGATTCTAGGTCCAAGTGGTTGGTTGGATCGTCTAAAATCAAAACATTTGACTTGAGAAGCATGAGCTTAGATAGCATGACGCGAACTTTTTCTCCACCTGACAAGACGTTGACAGACTTGTTAACTTCATCGCCAGAGAAAAGCATACGACCCAAGAAACCTCGAAGGAAGGTGTTATCATCTTCTTCCTTGCTAGCAAATTGACGGAGCCAATCAAGAATAGATTCACCACCCGCAAAGTCACGAGAATTATCTTTTGGCAAATAAGAACGACTGGTTGTAACGCCCCACTTGACAGTTCCTTCATAGTCAATATCTCCCATCAAGGCACGAATCAAGGCAGTTGTCTGGATATCATTTTGTCCAATCAAAGCTGTCTTATCGCCAGGACGCAGGATAAAGCTGATATTGTCAAGAATAGTCTCGCCGTCAATCTTGACAGAAAGATTTTCTACTGTCAAGAGATCGTTCCCGATTTCACGCTCCGCTTTAAAGCTGATAAATGGATATTTCCGACTTGATGGAACAATTTCTTCCAATTCAATCTTATCCAACATCTTTTTACGAGAAGTTGCCTGTTTGGACTTGGAAGCATTGGCTGAGAAGCGAGCAACAAACTCTTGCAATTGCTTAATTTTTTCTTCCGCCTTAGCATTTCGGTCAGCGAGCAACTTAGCTGCCAATTCACTTGATTCTTTCCAGAAATCATAATTTCCGACATAAAGTTTGATCTTACCAAAATCAAGGTCGGCCATGTGGGTACAAACTTTATTTAAGAAGTGACGGTCATGAGATACAACAATGACTGTATTTTCAAAATCAATCAGGAAATCTTCCAGCCAAGTAATGGATTGAATATCCAAACCATTCGTAGGTTCATCTAAAAGCAATACATCTGGTTTGCCAAAAAGAGCCTTAGCAAGAAGGACCTTGACCTTGTCACCATTAGCCAATTCACTCATATTTTGGTAATGCAAGTCTTCTGGAATGTTGAGGTTTTGCAGCAATTGAGATGCTTCGCTTTCAGCTTCCCAGCCACCCAACTCAGCAAATTCACCTTCCAGCTCGGCCGCACGTACACCATCTTCATCAGAAAAATCAGGCTTCATATAAATAGCATCTTTTTCTTTCATGATGTTGTAGAGATGCTCATTTCCCATGATTACAACATCAATAGCCCGTTCTTCTTCATAGTCAAAGTGGTTCTGGCGAAGGACTGAAAGCCGCTCATCTGGACCTAAAGAAATATGGCCTGTTGTTGGCTCAATATCCCCAGCTAAAATTTTCAAGAAAGTAGATTTACCCGCACCATTTGCCCCAATCAGGCCATAGGTGTTTCCTTCTGTAAATTTAATATTTACGTCATCAAATAATTTTCTATCACTGAAACGTAGTGATACATCAGATACTGTAAGCAATGATTTTCTCCTATATATATAATCTCTTTCATTTTACTAGAAAATTCTTCTTTTTTCAAATTATTATGAGATAAAATATCATATTTGAAAGTGAAAGTTATAATAAGTCTGTAAAATTATTGTAAACCTATTGTCAATTAGTTATTCATTTTAAATGAGAACTCTGATTTTTCTGCTATCTTCTTCCGCATTCTCTTTGAAAATGATATAATGAAAACAATACAAATTTAGGAGCAGCAAATGACAAAACCGATTATTTTAACTGGAGACCGTCCAACTGGAAAATTACATATTGGTCATTATGTAGGAAGTTTACGCAATCGCGTTCTTCTACAGGATCAAGGCAAGTATGATATGTTTGTTTTTCTGGCTGATCAGCAAGCTCTGACAGACCATGCAAAAGATCCGCAGACGATTGTAGAATCCATTGGAAATGTAGCCTTGGACTATCTGGCAGCTGGATTAGATCCTAAAAAAGTGACCATTTTTATCCAGAGTCAGATTCCAGAGTTGGCAGAACTGTCAATGTACTATATGAATTTGGTTTCTTTAGCCCGATTAGAGCGCAATCCGACTGTCAAGACAGAAATTGCTCAAAAGGGATTTGGTGAAAGTATCCCAACCGGCTTTTTAGTTTATCCTATTTCTCAAGCTGCGGATATTACAGCTTTTAAGGCCAACTATGTACCTGTGGGAAATGATCAAAAACCGATGATTGAGCAGACACGTGAAATTGTTCGTTCTTTTAATCATGCTTATCATTGTGATGTTTTGGTTGAGCCAGAAGGAATCTATCCAGAAAATGAAGGAGCGGGTCGTCTGCCGGGGCTTGATGGCAATGCTAAAATGTCCAAATCTTTGAACAATGGGATTTATCTTGCCGATGATTTGGATACTCTCAAGAAAAAAGTTATGAGTATGTATACAGATCCTGAACATATAAAGGTTGAAGATCCAGGAAAAATTGAAGGCAATATGGTTTTCCACTATCTGGATGTTTTTGGACAGCCAGAAGATGCTGCTGAAATCACGGCTATGAAAGAACACTACCAACGTGGTGGTCTGGGAGATGTCAAAACTAAACGTTATCTCTTAGATATTTTAGAGCGGGAATTAGGACCAATCAGAGAGCGTCGTCTTGAGTTTGCTAAGGATATGGGACAAGTCTATGATATGCTGAAAGAAGGCAGTGATCGTGCTCGTCAGGTAGCTAGCCAAACTCTTTCAGAAGTCAAGGATGCAATGGGAATTAATTACTTTAAATAACGAACAATAAAGTCTTCATTCTATCAAAACCATCGTCTTTTATTTAAAAAAGACATGGTTTTTAATTTTTGCTTAATAATTATTGACAAATGCCTATAGAATGGTATGATAATAACAATAAAAAGACGAGCCTTGCTCAATTATATAAGAAAAGAGGAAACTGTGGATGTCTAACTGGGACACTAAATTTTTGAAAAAAGGTTTTACCTTTGATGACGTATTGCTTATTCCAGCTGAAAGTCATGTGTTGCCAAATGATGCTGATTTAAGTACAAAACTTGCTGAGAATTTAAAATTAAATATCCCAATTATTACTGCGGCTATGGATACAGTTACCGAAAGTCAAATGGCGATTGCTATTGCCCGAGCCGGCGGTCTAGGTGTCATCCACAAAAATATGTCTATTGCACATCAGGCTGATGAAGTACGCAAGGTAAAACGTTCTGAAAACGGTGTTATTATTGACCCATTCTTTTTGACTCCTAACCATACGATTGCTGAAGCAGATGAATTGATGGGACGCTACCGCATCAGTGGTGTGCCAGTTGTTGAAACGATGGAAAATCGTAAATTAGTTGGTATTTTGACTAACCGCGATTTGCGTTTTATTTCAGACTATACTCAACCAATTTCTAATCACATGACTAGTGAAAATCTAGTCACAGCTCCAGTTGGAACTGATTTGAGAACAGCTGAAAGAATTTTGCAGGAACACCGGATTGAAAAACTGCCTCTGATAGATGAAAATGGCTGTTTGTCTGGTCTGATTACCATCAAGGATATTGAAAAGGTTATTGAATTTCCAAATGCTGCCAAAGATGAATTTGGTCGTCTACTGGTAGCAGGTGCTGTTGGCGTTACTTCTGATACTTTTGAACGTGCAGAAGCTCTATTTGAGGCTGGTGCAGATGCCATTGTTATTGATACAGCTCACGGTCATTCAGCTGGTGTGTTGCGTAAAATTGCCGAAATTCGCGCTCATTTCCCTAACCGTACTTTGATTGCTGGTAATATTGCAACTGGTGAAGGAGCACGCGCACTTTACGACGCTGGTGTTGATGTGGTTAAAGTGGGAATTGGCCCAGGGTCCATTTGCACAACTCGTGTTATTGCAGGTGTCGGCGTTCCTCAGGTCACTGCCATTTATGATGCAGCTGCTGTAGCGCGTGAATACGGAAAAACTATCATTGCTGATGGCGGTATCAAGTATTCAGGAGATATTGTCAAAGCTCTTGCTGCAGGTGGGAATGCTGTTATGCTTGGCTCCATGTTTGCAGGAACAGACGAAGCGCCAGGCGAAACAGAAATCTTCCAAGGCCGTAAATTTAAAACCTATCGCGGTATGGGATCAATTGCTGCTATGAAGAAAGGTTCTAGTGATCGATATTTCCAAGGTTCTGTCAATGAAGCCAATAAATTGGTTCCAGAAGGAATTGAAGGTCGTGTAGCGTACAAAGGAGCGGCTGCAGATATTGTCTTCCAAATGTTGGGCGGTGTCCGTTCTGGTATGGGATATGTCGGTGCAGCTAACCTGCAAGAACTTCATGAAAATGCTCAGTTTATCGAGATGAGTGGTGCTGGGTTAAAGGAAAGCCACCCTCATGATGTGCAAATTACGAATGAAGCTCCAAACTATTCAGTACAATAAAGTTATAAAGAAGAACAGCCTTGTCATTGATTGACAAGGCTGTTTAAGTCGCTGAGAATATGATTTATGATGTTTTACAAAGTTGTAAACAAAATTTACAGATGATTGTCTAATCTGTCAATAATGAATTTTCTGCTTTTTCAACCACCCCTTGCCTTATATAAAAGACTTTAATATCTCTTGGTAGGTTTTGAAGGTGGTCTAAGCTGGTAGTTGTAATGAAAGTTTGAATATTTTGAGAAATTGTTTCTAGTAATTTCAATTGACGCATGTTGTCAAGTTCACTCATAACATCGTCAAGAAGTAGTATAGGGGTTTCTTTTGTAAGGTTTTCGATTAATTTAATTTCAGCTAATTTGAGCGATAGGACGACACTACGATGCTGACCTTGGCTGCCAAAGCTAGCATCCATTTCATTTATGAAAAAGCTGATATCATCACGATGAGGGCCAACTCCTGTATTTTTTTTGAAGAGGTCACGTTTCCGACTTGTTAATAAGGAATTTCGGAAGGAATTTTCCAACTCGTCAAGAGAAGGAAACGGAACAGATGACAGATACTTGATGGTCAATTTCTCTTTTTTTTGGGAGATATCGCTATGGCTTTCCTGAGCAAATTCTTCCAGCTTTTTAATAAAGTCCAAGCGGTGTTGCATAACACGACAGCCAAAATCAACCAACTGTTCATCCAATACAGAGAGAAAAGTTTCATCTATCTTATCGTTAGCTTTGAGATAGGCATTTCGTTGTTTGAGTACATGATTGTAGCTAGATAAGTCGGCAAGATAGATGGGCTTGATTTGACCGAGCTCAATGTCAATAAATTTTCG
The DNA here is from genome assembly GCF_058933875.1 of Streptococcus sp. STC1396. Classification (NCBI taxonomy): domain Bacteria; kingdom Bacillati; phylum Bacillota; class Bacilli; order Lactobacillales; family Streptococcaceae; genus Streptococcus; species Streptococcus sp. STC1396. The sequence goes on from NZ_JBZYCU010000020.1 coordinate 30,052, forward strand.
GCGTAAAGCAGGTGCACCTTTAATGAGTTGTAAATCTTCTGGAGCAAACAAGACAACGTTGACAGCACCTATATAATCTGATAATTTCCCTTGTTTTAAATGATTTATCTTGGTTATCCTACCTTTTGGTGTCAATTCGATGTCAAGTGGAATTTTACCTGCTTGTCTTTCAACTATTCCTGAAACAAGCAGTTTTTTTTCTTGGAAATGAATCAAATCCTTATCTGTTCGGGTTCGGTGACTGCGAGTGAGAGCTAAAAAATAAATGGCTTCAAGGATATTGGTTTTCCCCTGTGCATTTTGTCCCAGAAAGATATTAAGGCCAGGATGAAAATCAATCTCTGTAGCCTGGTAATTACGAAAATTTTTGATTTTCAGCGTTTTTAACCACATGGCTTAGGTTCCTGGAAAACGAACAGCTGATTTTTTACCTGTCTGTTCGGACTTTCTTGTCTTTTGTTCTTTTTTAGCTGGTTTTGATTTTTTAAAATCCTTATTCATCGCTTTAACCAAGTCTGCCACTCTTTTTTTCTCTGCTTGTTCTTCTTGATGTTCAAGGATTTCCTCTTGACTTGGCGCAAGCAGAACAATCTCTAGTTGCTGAGCTGGAAGAGAGATGACATCGTCAATTCTAAGCTTTTTACCTCGTCTATTTTCCAACTCTCCGTTAAAAAAGACCTGATTATCTGCTAAAAAGGACTTAATTGCTCCGCCACTCTGGATGATACCGACTTCTTTTAAAAGAGCCTGTAGGGTAATGTATTCGTCAAATAATTTGTATTCCATAGTTCACCTCAATCCTTGTCATTATATCATAATTTAAATAGAAAAAGTGCCGATATAGTCTAATTCAATACCAAGTTTTAAAAAAAATATAAAACGTTTTAATCATTAAAAAGCTAGTCGTGACAAAGCATTAAAAAGTATTTCGTGTTATAATAGAAGTCTATATTATTCGGTATGAGGGGCGTAATGGAAATCACAAAAGGAGTACATCTTCATTTTATTCAGTCAGAAAAATTCAAAACAAATAAAATAAAAGTGCGATTTTCAGCTCCTATGTCTGAAAAAACAATAGCTGGACGGGTTCTTACTGCTAGTATGTTGGAGACTTCAAATGCTCTTTACCCAACATCGCAATCTTTTCGGGAAAAATTAGCTAACTTATACGGAGCCAATTTTTCGACAAGTCTTTCAAGACGGGGGTTGGTGCATTACTTAGATATTAATCTTTCTTTTGTACGGGATCAATTTCTGAGTCGGAAAAATGTTTTGACAGATGAAATGCTAGAATTTTTGAAAGCCAGTCTATTTTCTCCTCTGTCAAAAGGAAATGCTTTTGACGCTAAAACCTTTGAAATTGAAAAGAAAAATGTTTTAACATACTTAGAGGCTGAAATTGAAAATCATTTTTACCATGCTCATAGGAAGCTGAACGATTTATTCTATGATTTATCAGAAATGCGGATTCCCCGTGTGGGAACCGTGGAGTTGGTAGAAAAAGAAACAGCTGAAAGTAGTTTTGCTACTTTTCAACAAATGCTAAAAGAAGATCAGATAGATTTTTTCTTCATCGGTAACTTTAATGAAATTGCTGTCCGAGATAAAATCCAAGATTTTCATTTTGCTGAAAGAGAACAGCCTTTAGAACTCATGTACCAGCAGAACTATTCAAATGTGACTCGGGAAAATCTAGAGCAGAGAGAGGTTCATCAATCAATTATTGAGTTGGCTTACCATTTTTCTGCTCAATATGGGGATAGCGAACACCTGCCTCTTATTGTTTTGAATGGGTTACTGGGTGGATTTGCCCACTCTAAACTTTTTGTTAACGTTCGTGAAAAGGAGAGTCTGGCCTACACGATTTCTAGTAATTTTGATATTTTTTCTGGTTTGATGCGAATCTATGCCGGAATTGACAGAGCAAATCGGACAAAAACCATCGCTTTAATCAATCGGCAAATCTTGGATTTGAAGCGGGGGAATTTTACAGATGACGAGCTTGAGCAAACAAAAAAAATGCTGAAAAATTCCATACTTCTGGCGCAAGATCGGCAAAACACCTTGATTGAACGTGCTTACATGTCTGCTGTTCTAGGGAAAAAATTTCTGTCACTAGAAGCTTGGCTGGAATCATTAGAAAATGTTAGTAAGAATGATGTTATCAAAGCAGCCCAGCAGTTAAAATTACAGGCGATTTACTTTATGGAAGGGAAATAATGCAGAATCTAGGTCTAGAAAAAATCAATTACATGGCAGTGGGAGAAAGCGTCTATCGGGCGGTGCTAGCAAATGGACTGCAGGTTTACTTACTCCCTAAAAATGATTTTAATGAAACCTATGGCATCATTTCAATCAATTTTGGCTCTGTGGATACTAAAGTTGTTTCACGTGAAACAAAGCAAGTCCATCACTACCCAGCAGGAATCGCTCATTTTCTGGAACATAAATTATTCGAGCGTGAAAACGGCGAGGATTTGCTGCAGGAATTTACCAAGTTTGGCGCAGAAAGTAATGCCTTTACAAGCTTTACACGTACCAGCTATCTGTTTTCTACGACAAACTGTGTAGCAGAAAATCTGAAGCTGTTGCAGGAACTCGTTCATCAAGCGAATTTTTCAGAGACATCTGTTCAACGTGAACAAGGAATTATTCAGCAAGAAATCGAAATGTACCAAGATGATCCAGATTATCGACTTTTCTTTGGTGCTTTGAGCAATCTCTACCCTCAAACTCCACTAGCAGAAGATATTGCCGGAACGACAGAGTCAATCATGGATATTACTGTGGAAAATCTAACAGAGAACTTTGAGCTTTTCTACCGTCCGTCCAACATGACTTTATTTGTCATTGGAAATTTTGATTTGGAATCCACTTTTGAAGATATCGTCAAGACACAAGAGACTTTATATCCTCAATCATTAACTGCAGCAATTGAAAAAGAGCCTATCAGGTTACAGCCAGTGATTCCAACCGCTACTAGTCGGATGGAGGTTGCCAGTCCTAAGTTGGCTATTGGCATTCGTGGAAAAGATGCGATAAAGGATACAGCGCTTTATCGGTACAAAATTGCTCTAAAATTGCTTTTTGCCATGATGTTTGGTTGGACTTCTAAACGTTTCCAGACTTTGTATGAAAATGGAAAGATTGACAATTCTCTTACTCTTGAAGTAGAGGTGGAAAAAGATTTCCATTTTGTCATGCTGACCATGGATACTCAGGAACCAGTCGGCCTTTCTCACCAATTCCGCACGGCAATTAGAAAATTTGCTCAAGATTCAGATGTTACAGAGGAGCATTTGGATACGATTAAAAGTGAAATGTTTGGAGATTTTCTGCATGGTCTGAATTCTCTTGAATATATGGCAACTCAGTATGAGCCACATCTAAGAGGTGAAAATATTTTTGATTTACCTAAAATTTTACAGGATATCACTTTAAATGATGTGTTAAAAGTCGGACATTGTTTTATTGACCATTGTGATATGACAGATTTTACTATTTTTCCAAAATAATTCTAAAGTTTATTTCAAAATTTTGTTAGAATAATGTCTAAGAGAAAAGGACTATCCGTATGAGAAAAAAAACGATAGGAGAGGTACTCAGACTTGCTCGAGTAAATCAAAAGCTTACTTTAGCAGATCTAGCCAAAAAAACAGATATAAAAACTGACTACCTAAAGGCTCTTGAAAACAATCAATACGAAAAATTTCCAAATGCCTTTTACATCCGTAGCCTGCTGAGAAAATACGCTTGGGCCTTGGATTTAAATGAACAAATTTTGTTAGATGCTTATGAAACAGATAACACTGTTATCTATAATGAAATTGAATTAGCTGACAACGAGGATTTTCGAAGTAGAAAATATAAAAATCGCACTTTTTCACTTCCGCTCTTTTACTTTCTGATGCTAGTTTTGCTAATACTTACATTTGTCACTTATTACGTATGGAATTACACTAGAACCAATGATTTGAGTTTCAAGGCGTCAGACAGTTATAGTGTCATTTCTGAGGGAGGAAATAGCTTATCAACTATTCAGTCTAGTTCATTGTCTGATAGTTCTGAAGCGTCTTCTACACTGGGAAAACTTGAGGTAAGTGGCGGTGGTCAGCAGTTGGCCGTACAATATAGCGGAATCAACCGTCCTATTGATGTAACTTTTTCAGCAACAAATACAACTAGTTGGCTCAGTGTTAGTGATTCTGAATTGGCTAATGGCATTACTTTATCAGCTGATAAGCCAAGTCAGACGGTCACCCTCTCTCCAAATACTACTTATACGATTACTCTAGGTGTTGTTAAAGGTATTTCTGTCACTGTGGACAATCAGAAATTAGACCTATCGTCCTTGACCAGTGATAATGCTACAATTACACTTACAATTAAAGAATCATAAAGGAAGAATGATGAAAAAAGAAAATATCCCCAACGCTTTAACCCTTGCCAGAATTGCCTTAATTCCAATCTTTATTTTGATTTTGACTTTTGGTCATTCGCCAGCCATGCATATCCTAGCTGGAATCATTTTCGCCCTTGCCAGTATCACAGACTACCTGGATGGCTATCTGGCGCGCAAGTGGCAGGTCGTGACCAATTTTGGAAAATTCGCCGATCCTATGGCTGATAAACTGCTGGTCATGTCTGCTTTTATCATGCTGATTGAAATGAAAATGGCTCCTGCTTGGGTAGTAGCTATCATCATTTGCCGAGAGCTGGCCGTAACTGGTCTGAGACTTCTCCTAGTAGAAACTGGCGGAACAGTTCTAGCAGCTGCTATGCCAGGGAAAATCAAGACTTTCACGCAGATGTTTGCTATTCTCTTTCTCCTTTTGCATTGGACTTTACTAGGCCAGATTCTCCTTTACATAGCCCTGATTTTCACCATTTATTCTGGTTATGATTATTTCAAGGGCAGTGCCCATCTCTTTAAAGATACATTTAAATAATATGAAAAATATCATTGAAATAAAAAATCTTAGTTATCGATATGATCATAACTCTGAAGATTATATTCTAAAAAATGTCTCGTTTCACGTGAAACAAGGAGAATGGTTATCTATTGTCGGTCACAATGGCAGCGGGAAATCGACTACGGTTCGTTTGATTGACGGTCTTTTGGAGGCCGAGAGTGGTGATATCATCATTTCTGGAGATAAATTGACGGCTGATAATGTCTGGGAAAAGCGTCGCCAAATCGGCATGGTCTTTCAGAATCCTGATAATCAGTTTGTTGGGGCGACTGTTGAGGATGACGTTGCTTTTGGTCTGGAAAATCAAGGTATGGATTATCCCATGATGGTTAAACGAGTCCATGAAGCTTTGGAACTAGTCGGAATGCAGGATTTTAAAGAGAGGGAACCTGCTCGACTTTCTGGCGGACAGAAGCAAAGAGTCGCCATTGCTGGTGTAGTCGCGCTCCAGCCAGATATTATCATCTTGGATGAAGCAACCAGTATGTTAGACCCAGAAGGACGACTGGAATTGATTCGGACTGTCAAGGAAATTAAAGATAAGAATCATTTAACAGTCATCTCCATTACTCACGATTTGGACGAAATTTCGCTGAGTGACCGTGTCCTCGTTATGAAAAATGGTCAGGTTGAGTCAACTGCTACACCGAGAGAACTCTTTTCTAGACCTGATTTGGAAGACTTGGGCTTGGATCAACCCTTTGTCAACCAGGTCAAAGCTGCCATGATTCAAACCGGGCTAACTCTGCCAAAAACCTATTTAACTGAAAAAGAATTGCAGGAACAATTATGGGAATTACTCTAAATAAAGTCAGTTATACCTATCAGGCTGGAACTCCATTTGAGGGTCCAGCGCTTTTTGAAGTTGATTTGGAAATCAAAGATGGTAGCTATACGGCTTTGATTGGGCACACTGGCAGCGGAAAATCAACCATTTTACAGCTCTTGAATGGTCTACTTACTCCTAGCGAAGGCAGCGTGCAAGTCAACCATGTCACCATCACTTCAAATTCCGTCAACAAGGACATCAAACAAGTTCGTAAACAGGTTGGTTTGGTGTTTCAGTTTGCTGAAAGTCAGGTTTTTGATGAGACTGTTCTGAAAGACGTGGCCTTTGGCCCGCAAAATTTTGGTGTTTCAAAAAAAGAGGCCGAGGCTTTAGCGCGTGAAAAATTAAGTCTTGTCGGAATTTCTGAAGAATTATTTGATCGGAGCCCTTTTGAACTTTCTGGCGGGCAGATGAGAAGGGTCGCCATTGCCGGAATCCTAGCAATGGAGCCTGATATCTTGGTTTTGGATGAACCAACGGCTGGACTTGATCCAGCAGGGCGCAAGGAATTGATGAGCCTCTTTAAGAAACTGCATCAAGCTGGAATGACCATTGTTCTTGTAACCCATTTAATGGATGATGTCGCAAATTTTGCTGATACGGTCTATGTACTGGAGAAGGGCCGCGTCGTCAAAAGCGGTCAGCCTGCTCAGGTTTTTCAAGATGTCGATTTTATGGAAAAGATTCAGCTAGGAGTTCCTAAAATAACAAAATTTGCCCAAGAATTAGCTGAAAAAGGAATGAAATTTTCTCATTATCCGATTACGATTGAGGAATTTAAGGAGATGATGCATGGATAAATTGATTTTAGGACGGTATATTCCAGGAAATTCAGTCATCCATCGATTGGATCCGCGCAGTAAATTGTTGGCCATGTTCTGCTTTATTTTATTGATTTTCTGGGCCAACAATCTTATCACTAATGTGCTGCTGTTTGCTTTCGTTTTTACTCTGATTTTTCTCTCAAAAGTTCCTTTGACATTCTTCCTAAAGGGAATTCAATCAATGGTTTTCATTATTGCCTTTACCACGCTCTTCCAGCTATTCCTGACGGGGGGAGGCAAGGTACTTTTCCAATTTGGTTTCATTAAAATTACAGAATTTGGGCTTTCACAAGCTGGTATTATCTTCAGCCGTTTTGTTTTGATTATTTTCTTTTCAACTCTGTTGACCTTAACCACGACACCGCTCAGCCTTTCAGATGCGGTAGAATCTCTGTTGAAACCACTCAAAGTTTTTAAAGTTCCTACGCATGAAATTGGGCTCATGCTTTCCATGAGTCTGCGCTTTGTACCAACTTTAATGGACGATACAATGCGGATTATGAATGCTCAGAGGGCTCGGGGAGTTGATTTTGGCGAAGGAACGATTGTACAAAAAGTTAAGTCGATTATTCCAATCTTGATTCCCTTGTTTGCTTCTAGTTTCAAGCGAGCAGATGCCTTAGCTATTGCAATGGAAGCGCGTGGCTATAGTGGTGGTGAAGGAAGAAGCCGCTATCGCCAGCTTTCTTGGAAAATGATGGATAATTTTGCTATTATCTCCATTTGTCTTATCGGAATCTTACTCTTTTTCTTAAAAAATGATTGATTAATTAAACTATTTTTTAAAGAATAGTATAAGTAAAAAATTGATATTTTTTACTTATATTTTAGAAAATAAGCTAGAATTCCTTTCAAAATAAGTTTTTTGTGTTTAATTTCAATGTTTTTGTAACCTTTGTATTTTTGCTGTAACTCTATAGTAATATTTAGTGTGTAATATAGTATTATATCTTAAAGGAGAAATATTTTTTAATGAACACAAAAACATCAAAATTAACTTTAGCCCTGATCACTGCAGCCGCTACTTTGTTTGCTACAGGAATTGTTGCAAAGGCTGAATCTTACACTGTCAAAGCTGGAGACACTTTGTCCTCTATTGCTGAAGAAAAATCAACAACAGTAGATCACTTAGTTAAGTTGAATAAAATTGCTAATCCAGATCATATTGTGGCTGGACAGATTTTGGAATTAGACGGAACAGTAGAATCTAAGGAAGTTACCTCAGAACCTTCTGCTCAACCTGCAGCTGCACCAACTGAAGCTTATGTAAATGCAGTTGAATATTATAACTACCCAGTTTATACTACTTCTACTACATCTTCAAATGTCGTTCTTTCAAATGGAAATACTGCTGGAGAGACTGGTTCTTATGCAGCTGCTCGTATGGCTGAATTGACAGGGGTATCAGCATCCACTTGGGAAAATATCATTGCTCGTGAATCTAATGGACAAGTCAATGCTTATAATCCATCAGGGGCGAGCGGTCTTTTCCAAACAATGCCAGGTTGGGGATCTACTGCAACTGTTGAGGATCAAATCCAATCAGCCTACAATGCTTATAATGCGCAAGGACTTTCTGCTTGGGGTTACTAAAATAAATATAAGAAAACGACTGGTTCATCCCAGTCGCTTTTTTTATACTAGCACTTTTAGATAGTATTTATTGGGGCTCTTTTCTACCATTTGTCAAGTCTGTCAAGGCTTTAAGTGAAAAATGAGATAAGACAGTAGCTATTCCGAGGTTACTGTCTTATTTTTAACACTTTTTGAGCCATAAAAGGGCATGCAAAAAA
>NZ_JBZYCU010000021.1:0-36283 GCF_058933875.1 Streptococcus sp. STC1396
GAAATCGTCTAAGCGATTGGTGACACTTACTAATCCACAGCGCTGAACTAAGTATAAAACAAATCTATAAAATAATTAAGAAAGGGTTTATACTGGCGGAAGCTACCCGCTAATATAAATATAAGGTTTCTATGTATCGTATTTCATTTCAGGATGACATTAGCATCATGCCGCGTGAAAGGCTGATCAGGGAAGGAGCGGATAAACTCAGTAATCAGGAATTGTTATCTATATTTTTACGAACGGGTAGCAAAAAAGAAACTGTCTTTCAAGTTTCTCAAAGGATTTTATCATCTATTTCTAGTTTGAATGATTTAAAGTATCTAACTTTGCAAGAGTTGCAAACTATTTCAGGAATTGGCCCTGTGAAAGCAGTTGAGCTTCAGGCCATTATTGAGCTTGGCTGCCGCATCAATAAAGCAGAAGTGATGCAAAGGGAGCAAATTATTGGAAGTCAAAAACTGGCTCGAAAAATGCAGGTCGAATTAGGAGATAAAAAGCAGGAATGTTTGGTTGCTATTTATCTTAATAGTCAAAATCAGATTATCCATCAGCAGACAATCTTTATGGGAACGGTGACCAGAAGTATCGCTGAGCCGCGTGAGATTCTACATTATGCTCTTAAACATTTGGCGACATCAATTATCCTTGTGCACAATCATCCTTCGGGAATGACCTTGCCTAGTAGAAATGACGATGAGGTCACCAAACACATGAAGGAAGCCTGTGAACTGATGGGCTTGGTTCTATTAGATCATTTAATTGTCTCAAAAAATAATTATTATAGCTACCGTGAAGAAACTGATTTGATCTAAAATTTATGAACTGCATCATCAAATATAGTCAAGTTGTTCTAAACAGAGATTCGGGGAGCTATGTTTGGAACACTGAAAAAATAGCCACCCATCGGTTGAGGTTCAATGTTATCAACCCCTTTAGCACGTAAACTATAGGAAATGACTTCACACTGAGAGAAACGAAGCTAAGCACAGAAGCAGGATAAAGATATTTGAATAACTTGCACATTGGAAATCACTCTTTTGTTTCCTGTTATTCCAATAAGTGGTCTTCTTGTGAAATAATCTGTGTCACTCCAGCATCAACTTTTCTTCTTTTTCATGAAGTAAAGAAGGGTTTGTAATTCGCTTGTTAAATCAACATATTGAACAACAACTTCCTTTGGAAGGGTGAGATGAACAGGTGAAAAACAGAGAATTCCCTTAATCCCTGCTTTGACTAATACAGAAGCGACTTCCTGGGCTTTCAGACTCGGTACAGTTAGGATAGCTGTTTGCACATCTCCTGACTGTACTTTTTCTTTAATTTCTGAAATGCCGTAAATTTGCACACCATCGCTGGTGGTTGTACCGACATCAGGATGATCATCTGTATCGAAGGCCATGACGATTTTCATTTTATTTCGTTCATGAAAACGATAGTGGAGAAGTGCTTTTCCCATATTTCCGACCCCGACAATCATAACGTTGGTGATAGAGGTGTCATTTAAGAGATCGGCAAAAAAATTCATCAGCTTTTTGACATCATAGCCAAAACCTCTGCGACCTAATTCACCAAAATAAGAAAAATCTCGTCGAACGGTGGCAGAGTCAATACCGATTGCTTCTGCGATTTGTTTTGAATTGGCCTTTTCAATATTTTCCGAATTAAATCGTTTAAAAATCCGATAGTAGAGCGAGAGCCGCTTAGCTGTAGCACGGGGAATAGGATTACTTTTTTCAGTTGTCACAAAATCACGACCTTTCTATCTCTATTCTATAGAAAGTTTGTGAAAAATGCAACTAATTTGATAGGTAAAACATTAAGCTAACTTATGAGGAAATTAAACGGAATAGAAAAAAGCAAAATTGTGAGAATTTTGCTTATTGGGGCGTTTTTTCAAAAATTTGTCTTTCAACTAAGCTATCCATCAGGAAATAAAACTTTTGCTGAATAATGTGATGGTCTTCAGATTTGAAAATATTAACCAATCTTAAACCAGATTTGTCTGTAATGTTGATTTTGAATCCGGTTAAGTCTTTGTTTACGATGATTTTGAGCAGGAAGCCATTACCGCTGTTAGGAACAGCTTCAAGTAAGCGAGAAAGCTCATAATTACCGACCTTTGTTTCAGCAAATGTATTGTCGCGTAGCGTAAATTTCTTAACATTGGGATGAAGCGAGTAGTTGAAGTCGCAGTTTGGTAGACTTACAGATGTTTGAAAAGCCATCTTATCCTCCTAGTATTTCTTTCAGTTTTTTACTAAAATCTTTAATTTCTTCGATGGTGGTCTGATCTGAGACACTGATTCGGATGGATTCATTTAAGCGTTCAGAGTCTTGTCCATACATGGCTTGCAAAACATGACTAGGCTGAACAGCTCCAGCCGTACAAGCTGATCCAGTTGAAATGGAAAAACCATTTAAATCCATTTGGAGTAAAAGGAGATCATTCTTGTGATTTGGAAATCCAATATTGATAACATAAGGCAGGCTGGGCTGACTTTCGTTTAGGTAAAAATCTATATCTGATAAGTCGTCCAACAAAGTATCTTTTAACAGCTGGGCATGTTCAAGGTTTTCCGCTAAATGATTAAAACTTTCAGAAAGTGCAGTTGCCATTCCGATGATGGAGACAAGATTTTCTGTGCCTGCCCGATGTTTGGTTTCCTGATCACCGCCGTGCATAAAATTATCAAAATCCATCTTGTCAGCATAGAGAAAGCCAACACCTTTTGGTCCATGGAATTTGTGAGCTGATGCACTCAGAAAATTGATTCCCCATTCTTCTGGATAGACGGGGAGCTTACCGATGGCTTGAACAGCATCGACGTGAAAAGCAGCAGGATGATCCTTAAGCATTTCTCCAATTTCTTGAATTGGCAGCATATATCCTGTTTCATTGTTGACAGCCATGACAGAGACAAGGATGGTGTCAGGTCTGAGAGCACTTTTTATATCTTCAATTCGGATTTGGCCATCCACCGGCTGAACAATCGTTGCTTCAAATCCAAAGCGCTCAACCAAGTATTCAACTGGTTCTAAAACAGCATGGTGCTCAATAGCGGTGGTGATAATATGTTTGCCTTGAGCCTGATGATGCAGAGCATAGCCTTTAATAGCGGTATTATTACTCTCAGTCCCTCCTGAGGTAAAGAGAATATTTTTGCTCCGAGTATGCAGAACTTTAGCAATATCTTCACGGGCTTGTCTGAGAAGTTTATTGGCTTCCCGACCGTGGCTGTGCGTACTGGAAGGATTACCAAAGATCGCCATTGCCTTAGTCATGGACTCAATCGCAGCAGGCGACAAGGCAGTCGTAGCAGCATTATCTAAATAAATCACGAAGTTTATCACCTACTTCTTTTGATAAGCAAACAACGGGCTGACTGGCTTTCTTTCCTGAATCAGTACGATAGCATCACCAATCAATTCACTAGCTGTGATGTATTTTGTATTTTCAGGAATTCTTTCTTTTGTGTCAACGGAATCGGTAACAAGTATTTCTTTGATTGGAGCATTGTCCAGCAATTCAGCAGCTCCTTTAACAAAAAGTCCATGGCTAGCTACGGCATAGATTTCGATAGCGCCTTCACGATTCAAAATTTTAGCAGCTTCTGAGAAAGTTCGACCAGTATTCAAAATATCATCGATTAAAATAGCTTTTTTGCCTTCAACATCACCGATGATATAGCCTTCAGAACGCCCTGCTTCATCCTCTCCATAGTCAATGATGGCGATTGGAGCGTCTAGGTATTCCGCCAGGCTGCGGGCACGTTTTACACCTGAGTTTTTAGGGCTGACAACAACCACATTTTCACCAGTCAATCCCATACTGCAGTAGCGGTCGGCAAAGAGCGGAATGGTAATAAGGTTATCAACTGGAATATCGAAGAAACCTTGGACTTGAACTGCGTGAAGATCCAGAGAAACAACCCTGTCTACGCCTGCACCAACCAGCATATTTGCTACAAGCTTAGCAGTAATCGGTTCTCGTGGGGCAGCTGTTCTGTCTTGACGAGCATAACCGAAGTAGGGCATGACGACATTAACAGTATTGGCACTGGCACGTTTACAAGCGTCCACCATAATCAATAATTCCATCAAGTGATTGTTCACCGGAAAGCTGGTAGATTGAATGATGTAGATATCATAACCACGCACGCTCTCCTCAATATTAATCTGAATTTCACCGTCTGAGAAATGCTGTGATGATAGCTTACCTAAAGGTTTTCCTACTGCTTTAGCAATCTTTTCAGCGATTGCGTGGTTTGAATTGAGGGAAAAAAGCTTCATATTTTTTTTGTCTGACATTAGATTGACCGTCCTCTTTTTGACTCTTTTGATTTACAACTCTTATTCTACCAAAAAAATAGGATTATTTCAGCTATTTGACAAGTTTTCGGCAAATCTTGCGATTTTGCTTTTTCCTGTTTTGTATTCAATTTGCTTCTCTTGTAAAAAATCTGCAAATTTCTGTCTACCAGCAACAAAATCCTTGACTTCGACTTCTAATTCGAAGTCATTTTTATCAAAATAATAGTTCTCATCTAGGGCGAAAAGTCCGATTTCATGTTGTTTTTCATAACGGATGGTTTTGAGCGAGCCCAATATTCTCAATTTATCAATAGGAATCTCCTGCTCCCGAAGTAATTCTAAAATTTTTCCATCTGGGAAAAGATTTTCTTGTAAAACTTTTTGCGTCTCTTGCTTAGTCAATAGTTGATTGTATTCCAGATTTCCGATTTCTTGAGGAATCTTTAAAGTAAATTCGGTAGCAGAAGGAGTGGTTCTGACCCGCAATGCTATGCGTGCATCACGAAGTGCAAAATCGGCAGAATCAATGTAATAATTGATTTGGGTAACAGGTTCGATATCTTTGAAAAACGGGAGTAATTTTTTATGCTCGTCTTCGGTCAGCATGGTTTTAAATTCAATCTCTAAATAATCCATTTTCAGTCCCTTTTCGTTTTTTTTGAAAGCGATTTATGATATAATTACTATTGTGTTTATTTTATACAAAAAATGATAATATGACAAGGTATGTATATGACATTAGATTGGGAAAATTTTCTGGATCCCTATATTCAAGCTGTTGGAGAATTGAAAATCAAGCTTCGAGGTATCCGTAAGCAGTACCGCAAACAGCAGCGCCATTCTCCGATTGAATTTGTAACTGGTCGGGTAAAGCATGTTGAAAGCATCAAGGAAAAAATGACTGCTCGCGGGATTCGGGAGGAAAACCTAGCCCAGGAGATGCAGGATATAGCTGGGTTGCGCATCATGGTTCAATTTGTTGATGATGTGAATGAAGTCTTAAATGTTCTGCGAATGCGGACAGATATGCGGATTATCCAAGAGAGAGATTATATCACTTATAAAAAATCCAGTGGCTATCGCAGCTATCATGTCATTATTGAATATCCGGTAGATACGATTAGTGGGAACAAGGTTATTCTAGCAGAGATTCAGATTCGTACCCTGTCTATGAACTTTTGGGCAACGATTGAGCACTCTTTAAACTATAAGTACAAGGGAGAATTTCCAGAGGAAATCAAAAAACGCTTGGAGATAACGGCCAATCTAGCTTACCAGCTTGATGAAGAGATGGGGGGCATTCGTGATGCCATTCAAGAAGCACAAGCTCTTTTTGACCCTCTGCACCGCAAGCTAAATGACGGTGTTGGAAATAGTGACGATACAGATGAAGAATACAGGTAAAAAAATAGCGCTTATCCGCAATCGCAAAAGACAGAGTGAGGAAGTTTTCCAAACTCTGATGCAAAAGTTGAGAAAGGCAGGCTTTATCCTGACACCGAAAAATCCGGATATCGTGATTTCTGTCGGTGGAGATGGGATGCTGCTATCAGCTTTCCATAAATATGAAGATCAACTGGATAAGGTCCGCTTCGTCGGTGTTCATACAGGACATCTGGGTTTCTATACTGATTATCGAGATTTTGAACTGGATAAATTAGTGGAAAATCTGAAATTGGACACAGGAGCAAAGGTTTCTTATCCGATTTTAAATGTCAAGCTTACTTTTGAAAATGGTGAAACTCGGACGATTCGCGCACTCAATGAAGTAACGATTAAACGCTCCGACAGAACCATGGTAGTTGATGTGATTATTAATAATGTTCATTTTGAGCGTTTCAGAGGAGATGGGATTTCTGTCTCAACGCCGACTGGAAGCACAGCTTATAATAAATCTTTGGGAGGAGCAGTCCTGCACCCGACGATTGAAGCCTTGCAAGTAACAGAGATTGCCAGTCTTAATAATCGAGTTTACCGCACCTTGGGCTCTTCGGTCATCGTTCCTAAAAAGGATAAGATTGAGCTAGTGCCGACACGCAATGATTACTATACTGTAGCGGTTGACAACCAGACATTTTCTTGTAACAATATTGTCCGGATTGAATACCAAATTGATAATCATAAGATAAACTTTGTCGCTTCACCCAGTCATACCAGTTTTTGGAATCGTGTAAGAGACTCCTTTATTGGGGAGTGTCAGGAATGAGATTTGAATTTATTGCTGATGAGCATGTCAAAGTTAAAACATTTTTGAAAAAGCAAGAGATTTCCAAAAGCCTTCTGGCCAAGGTGAAGTTCGCAGGTGGCAATATCTTTGTCAATGATCAGCCTCAAAACGCTATCTATTTACTAGATAGCGGTGATAAGGTGACAATAGATATCCCAGCTGAAAAGGGCTTTGAAACACTAGAAGCCGTAAATCGTGATTTATCCATCATTTATGAAGATGAGCATTTTCTAGTTTTGGATAAGCCTGCTGGCCTAGCCAGTATTCCCAGTGTCAATCATTCCAATACGATGGCAAACTTTGTCAAAGCTTACTACATCCAGCAACATTACGAAAATCAGCAGGTTCACATTGTGACGAGATTGGATCGCGATACCAGTGGTCTCATGCTCTTTGCAAAACACGGATATGCTCATGCAAGACTGGATAAGCAGCTGCAGAAAAAAAAGGTTGAAAAGCGTTATTATGCGCTGGTCAAAGGAAGCGGTAAGCTTGAACCAAAAGGAGATATTATTGCACCGATTGGGCGGAATCCTGAGAGTATCATCACCAGATGTGTGACAAAGGATGGGAAATATGCTCATACCAGCTACAAAGTTGTAGAGCAGTTTGGTGATATCTATTTGGTTGATATTTGTCTGCATACTGGACGAACCCATCAGATTCGTGTGCACTTCGCTCATCTTGGCTTTCCGTTGTTAGGGGATGATCTCTATGGCGGAACTTTGGAAGCGGGGATTACTCGGCAAGCCTTGCATTGTCATTTACTAAACTTTTATAATCCATTTTCCGGACAACAGATTGGTCGCTCCAGTCCTTTGCCAGAAGATTTTAAACAGGTTATTCAGAATTTAAAAAATTAAGAAGAAAAAGGAGTTTTAATAAACAATGAAAATTTTTGAGTCTATTCGTGAAGCATTAAAAAACAAGGAAGTGAGAATTGTCTTACCAGAAGGGGAAGAACCTCGTATTCTGCAGGCAACAAAACGGATTGTGAAAGAAACGAGCATTACACCAGTCCTTTTGGGAAATCCTGATAAAATTAGCATTTATCTTGAAATCGAAGGAATTACGGAAGGCTATGAAGTTATCGATCCGTCAAACTGCTCTTGTTTTGAAGAAATGGTTACTGCTTTGGTGGAACGCCGTAAAGGCAAGATGACAACTGAAGAAGCTAGAAAAGTGCTGACGGAAGATGTCAATTATTTTGGTGTTATGCTGGTCTATCTTGGAAAAGTACATGGAATGGTTTCAGGTGCTGTCCATTCTACGGCTGCAACTGTCCGTCCAGCTCTTCAAATTATTAAAACTCTTCCGTGGGTTTCTCGTACATCTGGTGCTTTTTTGATGGTGCGTGGTGATGAGCGCTATGTCTTCAGTGACTGTGCTATCAATATTGATCCAGATGCTAGTATTCTAGCTGAAATCGCAGTTAACTCAGCGCTGACGGCTCAGATATTTGGCATTGATCCTAAGGTAGCTATGCTTAGCTATTCTACCAAAGGATCTGGTTTCGGAGAAAAAGTGGACAAGGTGGTTGAAGCTACGAAATTGGCCCGAGAAATGCGTCCTGATTTAGTTATTGATGGTGAATTACAATTTGATGCAGCTTTTGTGCCGGAAACTGCTGATCTGAAAGCTCCAGGAAGCCCCGTAGCTGGCCAAGCAACCGTTTTTGTCTTTCCAAATATTGAAGCTGGGAATATTAGTTACAAGATGGCAGAGCGTCTGGGTGGCTTCTCTGCGGTCGGACCGATTCTTCAAGGACTCAATCATCCAGTAAACGATCTTTCTCGTGGTTGTAATTCAGATGATGTTTACAAATTGACTTTGATCACTGCTAGCCAAGCGGTAGGTCACTATTAATATCTTGCAAAAACATTAAAAAGAGTCAAACAGTCTCTCTAACCTCAAATAGTTTGAAAGACTGTTTGACTCTTGTGGGGTGGGACGACGAACTGAATTAAAAAAGTTTAGTTCTGTTCCACTCCTTTTTTCAATTGCTTATGCTATACTAGATGATATGTTAGACTTGAAAAAATACGGAATTGAGATGTGGGAGGAAGATAAGATTGTCTCCTTCCGCCATAAATTACTAGCTTGGTATGATGAGCATAAGCGTGATTTGCCTTGGCGACGTACGAGCAACCCTTATCATATTTGGATTTCTGAGATTATGCTCCAACAGACTAGGGTAGATACAGTCATCCCTTACTATGAGCGGTTTCTTAAGTGGTTTCCAACGGTGGCCGATCTGGCTCAGGCTCCGGAAGACAAACTTCTGAAAGCATGGGAGGGACTGGGCTATTATTCCCGAGTTCGCAATATGCAAGTGGCTGCCCAGCAGATTATGTCTGACTTTGGTGGTATTTTTCCAGCTAACTATGAGGAAATCAGCAGTCTCAAAGGAATCGGGCCTTATACAGCGGGAGCGATTGCCAGCATCGCTTTTGGTTTGCCTGAGCCCGCAGTCGATGGCAATGTCATGCGGGTGCTGAGCCGATTGTTTGAAGTAGACTTAGATATTGGTCAACCGAGCAATCGTAAGGTTTTTCAGGCGATGATGGAAATATTGATTGACCCAGCACGGCCTGGAGATTTTAATCAGGCTTTGATGGATCTGGGTTCAGATATCGAAGCACCTGTCAATCCTCGTCCAGAGGACAGTCCAGTTAAAGAATTCAGCGCAGCTTATTTGCACGGAACCATGGACAAATATCCCATTAAGGCGCCTAAAAAGAAGCCGATTCCGGTTTATCTGCAGGGGTTGATTATCGAAAACGAGCAGGGACAGTTCTTACTGGAAAAGAATGAGGCGGCTGGTTTGCTATCTGGTTTTTGGCATTTTCCCTTGATTGAAGTCGAGGAATTTCAAAAGGAAGATCAGCTGTCACTTTTTGAGGTTGCTGAAAATCAGCCTAGTCTGGGTTTATCACCCCAGGAAAGTTTTGAACAAGATTATGATTTGACTGTCGATTGGCAGCAGCAGCTGTTTCCAAAAGTGCAACATGTGTTTAGCCATCGCAAGTGGCACATCCAGTTGGCTTATGGCCGAGTTAAAGATAGCCAGCACGCAGCTGAGGGAGAGGTCTTATGGCTTCGTCCAGAAGAATTTGACAATTACCCCTTTGCCAAGCCCCAGCAGAAGATGTGGCAAGCATTTGAGCAGAGACAAATACGAAGTTAAAAAACTGAGAACCACTTGGTCTCAGTTTTTTTGAGCATTTTATAGGTTGCCGAAAGCCTTAATCTCTTCAGCAGTCATAGAAGAATCACAACGAACAGATACTTGGCCGTCTTGAACATGAACAAAACCAGGAACCGTCGGAATGCTATATTCTGTGCGGAAGGCTTGCAGTTTCTCTAATTCGCTGGCTTCTTCACTGTTGATAAAGTAGATGTGGGCCTTGGTTTCGGCAACAACGCTAGCAAGAGTAGCAGCGAATTTACGGCAGTAAGGGCAAGTTTTACGACCGACGAAGAAGGTGGCTGTTTCTTTGTCAGCAATCGCCTGACGGGCTCGGTCTACAGTTGTAAGTTCTAAATCTTTAATGTTTTGAGCAAATTGTTGCATAAAAATCCTCATTTCTTTTGATAGAATTAGTATGCCATAAAATACAAAAAAATGCTTGATTTAGAAATGAAAAACCAGAGAAAGGAGAATCCAGTCTCTGGTTAATTTAGTTATCGCATAGTCTTATTTGATAAACTCATTGATTTCTGATTCGATAGCCGCAATTTTGGCATGAGCATCTTCATTTGAATCACCGACAACAGCGATGTAGAACTTGATTTTTGGTTCTGTTCCAGATGGGCGGACAGCAATCCATGAGCCATCAGCCAAGGTGTATTTAAGCACATCACTTGGTGGAGTTGTCAAAGCTGTAACGCTACCATCTGCAGCGGTAGAAGTCTGAGCCTTGAAGTCTTCTGTAACAGAAATAGCAGTAGCATTGAAGTCTTTCGGAGCATTGTCACGGAATTTGCCCATGATAGCCTTGATTTGCTCAGCGCCGTCAACACCAGATAGAGTCACAGAGATAGTCTTTTCAGCAAAGTAACCATACTCTTTGTAAATTTCTTCGATACCGTCAGCCAGAGTCAAGCCGCGAGAACGATAGTAGGCTGCAAGCTCAGCTACAACCAAAACAGCTTGGATAGCATCTTTGTCACGTACAAATGGCTTAATCAGATAGCCGAAGCTTTCTTCAAATCCCATCATGTAGGTGTAGTTGTGCTTTTCTTCAAATTCTTGAATCTTTTCAGCGATAAATTTGAAACCAGTCAGAACGTTGAACATGGTTGCGCCGTAGCTTTCAGCAATCTTAGTTACCAAGTCGGTAGAAACGATGGATTTGCAAAGAGCTGCGTTAGCTGGCAGAGTTCCAGCACTCTTATGAGCTTCCAAGATATATTTAGCCATGATAGCTCCGATTTGGTTACCAGAAAGGTTGAGGTAGCTACCATCTTTTTGCAGAACTTCCACACCGACACGGTCAGCATCTGGGTCAGTTGCTACAAGCACATCTGCACCAACCTTGCGGCCCAATTCTTCAGCCAAGGCAAAGGCAGCCTGACTTTCTGGGTTAGGAGATTTAACAGTAGAGAAGTCTGGGTCAGCTACAGCTTGAGCTTCAACGACTTGCACAGAGTCAAATCCTGCTTGAGCAAGAGCGCGACGAGCTAACATTTCACCAGTACCATGAAGAGGAGTATAAACAATCTTCATGTCTTTACCATATTCGTCAATCAGCTTTTGGTTGATGTTAACATCTTTGACTTCTTTGAGGTATTCAGTGTCAACTGCATCACCGATGACCTCAATCAAGCCAGAGGCTTTTTCTGTTTCAACATCAGCCACTTCGATAGCAAAAGGATTTTCAATCGCACGGATGTAGTCAGTCAGAGCGTCAGCATCGTGTGGTGGCATTTGCCCACCGTCTTCGCCGTAAACTTTGTAGCCGTTAAATGGAGCAGGGTTATGGCTGGCTGTAATCATAATACCAGCAAAGGTGCCCAGATGGCGCACTGCAAATGAAAGCTCTGGTGTTGGGCGTAGGCTTTCAAAGACATAAGACTTGATGCCGTGTTTAGCCAAAACAGCAGCGGATTCAAAAGCAAACTCTGGTGAGAAATGACGGGAATCGTAGGCGATGGCTACACCGCGTTTCTTAAACTCTTCACCTTTTTCTTCAATCAAGCGAGCCAATCCTTCAGTTGCTTGACGAACAACATAAATATTAATCCGATTTGTACCAGCTCCAATCAGGCCACGCATCCCAGCAGTACCAAACTCAAGGTTTGTATAAAATGCATCTTCCTTGGTTTTTTCGTCCATGCCTTCTAAATCTTCCCGAAGATAGTCAGGAAGTTCAGCGAAATCAAGCCATTTTTGGAAGTTATCTTGATAAGTCATAGGTGGAGTCTCCTTTGTATTTAAGATAGAAAATCAGCTTGCGACTTTTCTCAGATTTGAGATAGAGCACAGGGATCTTCTGATTAATTTAATCGCTTTCATTGTAACATATTTTCATAGTTTTTGAAAGTGTCGACCTAAAAAATCCTGAAATACTTTTGAAAAATGAATAGTAGCGCAAAAGAAAAATAACCACACTGGGTGATTATTTTTTGACCTTTTCAAGTGCGGGCACAATAGCGACGGTAAGAATGGCAGAAATGACCATTTCAGAAATAGAATTGGCTGATAGGACAAGTGCGAGCATCGCTTGAATATCTCCATTGTAAACAGCTGAAAATAGGATGAAAATTCCACCAAGGACAAAGACGGTGTTGGTCATAGAGCCTACTGCACCAGCAAGCACTAGCCCCGGCTTGTTTTTCATCCATTTATAGACGAAGTAGGGGGTAATCCCAATCAGAATTCGTGGTATCATAGCAATTATTAAGGAATTAAGATTCCCATTTGGTACAAAAGGGCTGAAAAGATAACTGGTCGGCAGAAGAACCAGAGTATTAGTCACGACACTGATCAATCCCATCAAGGTTCCTAGTATAGCTCCGATGCGCGGTCCGTAGATGATGCTGGCGATGATGACCGGAATGTGGATAATAGTCGGCTTAATCGGAACTGGCAGCAGATTGAAAATGACGGAGCTCAGCAAATGGAGTACCAGCATAATAGCAAAAAAGATGGCAATTTGGG
This sequence comes from Streptococcus sp. STC1396, assembly GCF_058933875.1. Classification (NCBI taxonomy): domain Bacteria; kingdom Bacillati; phylum Bacillota; class Bacilli; order Lactobacillales; family Streptococcaceae; genus Streptococcus; species Streptococcus sp. STC1396. The sequence continues at coordinate 12,705 of NZ_JBZYCU010000021.1, forward strand.
CAACACTAGATTGTTTTCTCATTTATAATTTCCTTTACTTTTTCTATAATCGTATTTATATCAGCCAGAGCACCTGTCCCGTGGTCCCCGCAAGCTAGGACAGCTTCACGTGGTTCAATTATTTCCCAGCCAAATTGTTTCAATCTTTCCAGATTGTGTTGGGTCAAGGGATTTTCGTACATTTTGGTATTCATAGCCGGGGCGATGACTTTTTTGACATGAGAGGGTAGAGCAAGGGCAGTCGCAGTTACCATATTGTCTGCTAGCCCATTGGCTAGCTTGGTGATGGTATTGGCTGTAGCAGGAGCGACTAAGAAGAGATTTGTCTTCTTGGCAATTTCAATATGATTGACCTTGTCTGGGCAAGGTTCTTCCATAATGTCAAGGGTGACAGGATTTTTTGATAGTACCTGCAGGGTCAGCGGGGTGATGAAGTGACTGGCAGCTTCCGTCATGAGAATAGACACGGTATAGCCCAACTTCCCAAGCTGACTAGTAATATCCGCAGCTTTATAGGCAGAAATGCTACCTGTGACTGCGAGGGTGATCTGAATCATAGTCTGCCTCCTTTCTGGATATGGTCTAGCAGCTTTTCAGCAATATCTTCCTTGGAAAAAGCTTCTGTGACAGTGTTTTGCCCTACGAGATAGGCATGGTGAAGACCGCTTGAAATTTCAGCCAAATCATTGGCGACAATCAGTTCAGCCTGATTTTTTATTAGGCTGGATCTAGCAGTAGTAAGCAGTTCTTCTTGCGAAACATCTACCAATAGTTTAAATCCAATTAGTCGAATATTTGGATTCCATTCTTTGACCTTGCTAATGATTTTGGGATTTTTCTTGAGGAAAAGCACTTGGTAGTCATCAGCAGAAGAAATCTTGCTCTGGGAGTTGCTTTTATCCAGAAATTCTGTCATATCTGAACTAGCAAGAACCTCTTCAAATCCTGCCATATAAATTGGCTTGTAGTCTGAAACAGCCATGGAGTGAATGAGTACATCATGGGCTGGCACCAGCTCCCTCATAGCCAATAGCAACTGGTTGGTATTTTCGATCATTCTAATCGTTAATTGTTCGTGCGGGGCAGGCTTGACAGCTTTTTCAGTCGTTAGCAAAGTCACTGTGGCACCGTTGGCTAAACAATGCTCAGCAATAATTTTTCCAAGCTGGCCTGTCGAATGATTGGTAATAGAGCGGACTTGGTCGATTTTTTCGCTAGTTCCGCCAGAAGTAATCAATATGTTCATAGCCTTATTTTACAAGAAAAAAAGAATTAAGTAAAATAAAATTCATTCAAAATAGTCTCGTATGAACAAAATTTTTTCTTTGAAAGAATATGGACGATGATAAATCAATAGAACTCAAAAGACGTAATTACCGAACATTATACATGTAATGGAAATTAATCGTGCAGATTTAAATATTTTTTGTTATAATCTTTATATTAATTGATAGAGGAGTTCCTAATGAAAACAGATATTGAAATTGCTCAAAGTGTTGAATTACAGCCAATTGTTGATGCAGTGAAAAAAGTTGGCATCAACTATGACGACTTGGAATTATATGGTAAGTATAAGGCTAAGCTCAGCTTTGATAAAATTCGTGAGGTTGAAAAAAATCCTGTCGGCAAACTGATTTTGGTGACAGCGATCAATCCAACTCCAGCTGGAGAAGGCAAGTCCACGATTACCATTGGACTGGCTGACGCACTCAACAAAATTGGTAAGAAAACCATGATTGCTATCCGCGAACCGTCTTTGGGGCCTGTTATGGGAATCAAAGGAGGCGCAGCTGGTGGTGGTCACGCGCAAGTTTTACCGATGGAAGACATCAACCTGCATTTCACTGGTGACATGCACGCCATTACGACAGCCAATAATGCTCTGTCTGCCCTAATCGATAATCATTTGCATCAAGGAAATGTCCTGGGACTCGATCAGCGTCGCATCATCTGGAAACGTGTTGTGGACCTAAATGACCGAGCACTGCGCCATGTGACAGTTGGACTGGGCAGTCCGATGAACGGTATTCCGCGCGAAGATGGTTTTGACATTACGGTTGCATCTGAAATTATGGCGATTCTTTGCCTAGCTACGGACATTGAAGATTTGAAAAAGCGCTTGGCTAACATTGTCATCGGTTATCGCTATGACCGCACACCAGTCTATGTTCGTGACCTTGAGGTAGAAGGAGCCTTGGCTTTAGTCTTGAAAGATGCGATTAAGCCAAATCTAGTACAGACTATTTACGGCACACCAGCCTTTGTTCATGGCGGACCGTTTGCCAATATCGCCCATGGCTGTAACTCGGTCTTGGCGACTAGTACAGCGCTGCGCTTGGCTGATTATACAGTGACTGAAGCCGGTTTCGGTGCGGATCTAGGTGCTGAGAAATTCTTGGATATCAAGACTCCAAACTTACCAACTTCTCCAGATGCAGTCGTGATTGTGGCAACCTTGCGTGCGCTCAAGATGAATGGTGGTGTGGCTAAGGATGCACTTACTGAAGAAAATGTTGAGGCGGTACGTGCTGGCTTTGCCAATCTCAAACGTCACGTTGAAAATATCCGTAAGTTCGGTATTCCAGTGGTAGTAGCCATCAATGAATTTATTTCAGATACGGAAGCTGAAATTGCTACGCTTAAGGACCTTTGTGCAGAAATTAAGGTTCCAGTTGAGTTAGCTAGTGTCTGGGCTGATGGTGCCGAAGGTGGTGTATCTCTGGCTGAGACTGTAGTCAAAACTATTGATGAAACTCCAGCGCACTACACTCGCCTTTATGATAATGACTCAACGATTGAAGAGAAGATCGAGAAGATTGTCACTGAAATCTATCGTGGTTCAAAAGTGAACTTTGAGAAAAAAGCGCAGTCTCAAATTCGGGAAATCGTCAAGAACGGCTGGGACAAGCTGCCAATCTGTATGGCCAAAACGCAGTATAGCTTCTCAGACAATCCTGCTGCGCTGGGCGCACCAGAAAACTTTGAAATTACCATTCGTGAATTGGTACCAAAACTTGGGGCAGGCTTTATCGTGGCTTTGACAGGAGATGTCATGACCATGCCAGGATTGCCAAAACGTCCTGCGGCACTCAATATGGATGTTGCGGCAGACGGCACAGCGATTGGCCTATTTTGATCTTGGTTTAAAAGGCTCGTTAGAGCCTTTTTTTGATATAATAGTGAAAATACTGAGAATATGGAGGTATTATGAATATTAGACTAGCTAAGCCTTTGGATGCAGCAGCCTTGCTAGCCATCTATGCGCCTTATGTAGAGAATACAGCCATCACTTTTGAATATGATGTTCCGACCGTAGAGGATTTCGCAAATCGGATCGAAAAAACATTAAAAAAATATCCTTATCTGGTAGCGGAAGAAAACGGTGCACTCTTAGGTTATGCCTATGCTTCGACTTATTATACGCGTGCAGCCTATGATTGGGCGGTAGAATTATCCGTCTATGTCAGCCAAGATGCTAGAGGAAAAGGAGTTGGCAGCAAGCTTTATGATGAGCTTGAAGACATGTTAGATCAGATGGGTTATATCCATTTTCTAGCCTGTATTTCTTTGCCTAACCAAGATAGCCTAGCTTTTCATGCCAAGCGAGGTTATCAGCAAGTTGCGCATTTACCTAAAATCGGCTATAAATTCGAGAGTTGGCATGATATTGTTTGGCTGCAAAAATCCTTAGAGAAGCAAGCTGAACCAATCAAACTTTTAAAAGAAATGGAGTGTAAATGATGAAAAAGAAACATTTATTAATAACTCTTCTAAGCATTGCCCTTTTGACTTTGAGCGGCTGTCAGGCCGTTGAAAATTGGTTTAAAAATGCCAAAGAGGAATGGCTGGGATTGGAGATGACGGTTCGTACCTACGATGAAAATTCCCAGCTTATTGACCAGATGTCGGGCAAGTCCCTATCCATCTCGCGTAACGAGGAGTTTGACTCAGTTGATGCGGAAGGAAATTCCAAGGAAGACTCATCCGTGCTCAAAATTACCTTGGGTAAGTATGAGATTGATCATGTGGGCTCTTCCTTAATTGCAGAAGAAAAAGGCTTGAAAGATGTTTTTGCCCAGTATCAAAAAAACGCTGATGTTGAGGAAAATAGCCACTCAGTTCCTGTTTTGAATCGTATGATTTCATCTTTTAAAAACGAGTTTACTGGTAAGAAAAAGGTTATTCTGATTCGCTCGCAAAACGGGACTCCGCTGGCCGCCTATGCCGGTGACCGCGTCTCTCTTGATAAATCAGATGCTCCCAAAACTTCTGAATTGCTGATTGATGGCAAGAGGCTAGTGATTTACCGCTGTGACTACACTATTTATGACCGCGAATTGCTGGAGTAAGTTATGAATGTAGAAGAATTAGCAGAAGAGTTAAAAATGGTAGCCAAACCTGATGATGCGGTGGCTATGAAAGCCTATATGAAAAATAAATTTGAGTTTCTAGGGGTGAAGACTCCGATTAGACGGAAGATCGTAAAGGCTTTTTTCAAACAGCAGACGGACTCAGGCATTGAATGGGATTTTATAGATGAGGCCTGGGAGCATCCCTATCGAGAATTGCAGTATGCTGCGCTGGATTATCTTGAAAGTCGCAAGAAGCTATTGACTCCATCTGACTTGCCACACTTAAAAAAGCTGGCCCAAACCAAGTCTCGGTGGGATACTATTGACTTTTTGGACCGCTTGGTCGGATCAATCATTGCCCAATTTCCAGAAACCAAAGAGATTATTTTGGCTTGGAGTTGCGATGAGGATATCTGGCTGCGGGGCTTGGCTATTGATCATCAGCTGCTGCGAAAAGAGGAAACAGACACAGAGCTCTTGGAGAAGATTTTAGTAAATAATTTAGCTCAATCAGAATTCTTCATTAACAAGGCTATCGGCTGGGCGTTGAGAGATTATTCTAAAACCAACGCCGACTGGGTTAGGGATTTTATTGAACAACATCGAGAAGAAATGTCTGCGCTCAGTATCCGAGAGGGAAGTAAGTATTTATAAAAATTCTAATAATCTGTCTGTCTTGACATTTTCTATGTGATAGCTTATGATAGATAAGTGCGATGAGTCGATATGCAGTTTGTCTGCAAATTGAAGCATGGGAGGTCATAACGCAGGAGCGGACCTTGATCGGTTGTGTGAACCTGCTGATCACACGAAAGTGCCCTTATCCCCAGTCTACGGATTGGGGATTTTCTATTGCTCTTGATGAAACAACTTCGCAGAAGGCAGTTGAGTCGTAGAGCAATGGATGCAGTTTTGTCCGCAAGGACAAAAAATGTAAACTTTGAAAGTTCTCTTAGAGAGACGACCCCATTGGTCGAAGCCGAACTTAGAGACATTGATACTGATAAGCGCAGTGTCGTGAGTGCTATAGGTCAAAGTTGAGCTTAGAACAGCAGAAACATTTTGCCTAAAAATGCACACCATATTCTTCAGAAATATTTGCATTTTTCCTTTAAAATGGTATAATACCAACAATACACAAATTTTTTGAAAATTCAGAGAGGTTATCGCATGGGATATACAGTTGCTGTTGTTGGTGCCACTGGTGCCGTTGGCGCTCAAATGATTAAAATGCTGGAAGAATCTAGCCTTCCGATTGATAAAATACGCTATTTGGCTTCTGCTCGTTCAGCTGGTAAAGTTCTCCAGTTCAAGGGACAGGATATTACCATCGAAGAGACAACTGAGACAGCCTTTGAAGGTGTAGATATTGCTCTCTTCTCAGCTGGTGGCTCTACCTCAGCAAAATACGCTCCATACGCTGTTAAGGCTGGCGCAGTGGTGGTAGACAACACCTCTTATTTCCGTCAAAATCCTGATGTGCCGCTGGTCGTTCCTGAGGTCAATGCCCACGCGCTGGATCAACACAAGGGAATTATTGCCTGCCCTAACTGTTCGACTATTCAGATGATGGTGGCTTTGGAGCCTGTCCGTCAGCAATGGGGACTGGAGCGTATCATCGTGTCCACCTATCAAGCTGTTTCTGGTGCTGGTATGGGTGCAATTCTTGAAACTCAGGGGCAGTTACGCTCTATCCTCAATGATGGTGTTAATCCTAAAGATGTAGAGGCTAATATCCTGCCTTCTGGTGGCGATAAGAAGCATTATCCGATTGCCTTTAATGCTCTTCCGCAAATCGACCTCTTCACTGACAACGACTACACTTACGAAGAGATGAAGATGACCAAGGAAACTAAGAAAATCATGGAAGATGATTCCATTGCTGTTTCTGCGACCTGCGTCCGGATTCCTGTTCTCTCTGCACACTCTGAGTCTGTTTACATCGAGACCAAAGAAGTAGCACCAATTGAAGAAGTCAAGGCGGCTATCGCAGCCTTCCCAGGAGCTGTTCTGGAGGATGATGTGACTCATCAAATCTATCCGCAAGCAGTTAATGCAGTTGGTAAGAAAGAAACCTTTGTTGGCCGGATTCGCAAGGATCTAGATGCAGAAAAAGGGATCCACATGTGGGTAGTTTCAGATAATCTCCTTAAAGGAGCAGCTTGGAATTCTGTCCAAATCGCAGAAACTCTGCATGAGCGCGGCTTGGTTCGTCCTACGGCAGAAGTTGTTTTTGAACTAAAATAAAACTTATCTACTAAAAATATAGGAAAGGGGTACGAGCAGCCTATAGCTGATTACTGCTCTTCCTATATTTTCTTATAGCTTCGCAACTAAAGGAGGAGAGACATGTCCATTACAGATTTAAAAGACGCAAGAATCATTACTGCCCTAGTCACGCCCTTCAAAGAAGATGGAAGTATCAACTTTGAAGCTCTTCCAAAGCTGATTGAGCATCTATTAGCGCATCATACAGAAGGAATTCTTCTAGCTGGAACGACAGGGGAAAGCCCAACCTTGACTCACGAGGAAGAACTTGAGCTCTTTTCAGAAGTCCAGCGTATTGTAGCAGGACGTGTGCCTTTGATTGCCGGAATTGGGACCAATGACACGCGAGATTCAGTTCAATTTGCTCGAGAAGTAGATGAATTTGGTGGCTTTGCTGCTGGTTTAGCCGTCACGCCTTATTATAACAAACCTACTCAAGAGGGACTTTATCAGCATTATAAGGCGATTGCCGAAGCATCAAATCTGCCCATTATTGTCTATAATATCCCCGGTCGGACCGTTGCTGGACTAACTGTAGAAACTTCCTTGCGTCTGGCTAAGTTACCCAATATCATTGCTATTAAAGACTGCACGGGAGTAGATACAATTGCTAGATTAGTCGAAAATGCACCAAAAGATTTCTTGGTCTATACAGGTGAAGATGGCCAAGCCTTTCATGCTAAAGCACTCGGTGCGCAAGGCGTTATTTCAGTAGCGGCTCATACTAATGGAGATAATTTTTATAATATGTTTACTGCTTTGGATCAAGGGGATATCCAAGAAGCAGCACGGATCCATCGTCAGCTCTTACCTAAAGTTGATGCTCTCTTCTCCGTCAGCAGCCCAGCTCCATTGAAAGCAGTTCTTAATCATCAAGGCTTTCATGTTGGTCCACTGCGTCTGCCTTTGGTAGCATGTACTGAAGCAGAAGCACAGGAAATCATTAAAATTATTGAATCGTAAAGAAAGCAGGATAAAAGGCTTAAAACCAAGGTTTTAAGCCTTTTTCTTATCACAGATTGGGAAGTAATCTGTGTAATAGAATCCTATGTGTAGATTGTATTCTTACGCACTGGCACCTGAGGTCGCGTCAGCGTCTCCGCCTCCATGACCGCCAGCATCTGAAGCACCAGAAGTAGCATCTGCATCTCCATGGCCTCCAGCAGCAGGAGCGAATGGTCCGCTGCCTCCAACCAAACGTTGGCCAGTTGCTTGCAAATACCAGTCAAGCCACGGTTGGAAGTTAAAGACGATTTCATTGATACCAGCGTATGATCCATCAGGATAGTACATCGCTTGGTAGTTGTGCGTGTTGATAACACCTGCAGGTGAGCCTGGAACGATTGTACGAACGTACTCTTGGTCACCATTACGAAGGACTCCAACTACCCATTCAACATTCTTCATACGTGCAGCAGGAAGAGAGTTGTGTAGCGTTGAGAGACGACCACCTGATTGAGATGGGACACGTTTCGCAAACATTGTATCTGGATCTTGGTGAGCATTGTTGTAGTAAAGAAATTGATTGTTGTCATCTGCATAGGTCAATTCAAATGGCATAGCCTTCAAGAACATGTCAATTTGGTTAACAGTCAAGATACCATGGTCAAGTTTGACATAAGTATCACCAGACACAGCACCAACGATTTCTGCAGCTTTTTCAACCCACTCTGGATCATCAGGGTCAACACCTTGAATGGTTGTGGCGATTGGGTTTGTCACATCTAAGTCTTCAGGTTCAATTGGTTTTGGTTTTTTCAATTTTGAAACGACCTCTACATATTTGACAAAGTTATCTAAGCAAGATTCAAGGAATTTAACAGTACCTTCATTGACAATATTGCCATCATTGTCAAAAGCTTCCTTGGCTTTGCCCAGCAGGAATTCATTTCCTGGAAGGGTGTAAGCATTGACACCCGGAGCATCTAAGATTTTACGCAAATGTACTTGAGCACGAGAAGTTCCTTGATCGTAGTAAGAAGCACCAACAATCATAACTGGTTTGTTTTCAAAGGGATGAACTTCGTAAGAAAGCCATTCTAAGACACTTTTCAAAGGGGCGCTGATAGTATGGTTGTGCTCAGGAGTAGCGATGATAACACCATCTGCCCGTGTAATTTTGTTATACAAAAGGCGCAATTGGAAACTTTCATCCCATTTTTCATCTTGGTTAAACATTGGGACTTCATCGATTTCTAGTACTTCCAATTCAAATTTGAGTTTGAATTGGCGACGGATAAATTCCAATAATTTTCGGTTATATGATTGTTCGTAGTTTGATCCTACAAGTCCAATAAATTTCATTCTGTTACTCTCCTATCTTACAAATTTTCCCAGTCAAATTCTTCAGCATCTTTGCGAAGCAACTCTTGTGCGTTACGCAATTTATCTGTAATTTTGACAAAGATACGGAAGTCATCGAAAATTGCATCCAATTTTTTAATGACATCAAGATCTACTAAATCTCCATTTTGGTCAAAGGCTTGGAGAGAATGTGAAAGCAGGAACTCGTCTGGAAGAACGTTTGCTTTGAGTTCTGGAGCATTCAAAATTTGACGGAGCTGCAGTTGAGCACGAGAGGAACCAAGCGTACCGAAAGAAGCACCGGTAATCATAACGGGCTTGTTCAGCATCGGATAGATACCATAAGAAAGCCAAGCCAGAGCGTTCATAAGCACAGCTGGGATAGAGTGGTCATACTCAGGCGTACCAATGAGTACACCATCAGCAGCATCGATTTTCTCCGCAATCTCTGATACCAACTCAGGGATGTTCCTGTCAGCAGGTTTATTAAACATAGGGATATCTTTAATCTCTACTAGCTCGATTTCAGCCTTGTCAGCAAAATGCTTCTGCATATATTGAAGAAGCTGACGGTTTGTAGAACGTTTGGAATTTGTTCCCACAATCGCAATAAGTTTTAACATAGAATTTCCTTTCCTAAATTAAAATATTTTTTTATTTTTAATTACTGCAATAGATTCTTTACAAGTCCTGAACTGTAAAAAATATGATCATCTCGAGTAACAATTAGGCACTCGATTCCTCTTTGTTTTTCAACTTGCGCTAAGATAGAAGCAGGAGTTTCTCCAAAGAGTCTTGTTGTCCAGATTTCACCGTCTACCGACTTATCAGATACGATCGTGAGACTGACCAGCTGATTCTCAATCGGATAACCTGTTTTTCTATCTAAAATGTGATGATAGGTCTTGCCTTTAACCTTTAGCGTCCGCTCATAAGTCCCAGAAGTAACGACCGATTGATTAGTAATCGACAGGACAGCCAAGTGTTTTCCTCTAGAAAGTTTTGGATTCTGAATCCCAATTCTCCAAGCACGATGGGTAGCTTTGTTTTCTCCGATAGTGAGGACATTCCCTCCCAGATTTATCAAAGCCGAGGTGACTCCTTCACCTTGAAGATAGAGTTTAATCTTGTCAGCTATGTAGCCCTTAGCCAAAGCACCAAGATCAAGCTTCATGCCTTTCTTCTCCAGAAATACTCTGGAATGTGTTTTATCCAGTTGAATGAAATGTGGATCTGTCAGGCTGAGTGCTTGTTTGATCTGCTCTGGGCTTGGAAGGTGGGCATCGGAAAATCCAATTCGCCAAGTCTGAACAAGCGGACCAATAGTAATATTTAAATGACTGGCCTCACTCAAACTATGAAATTTTCCTAATTCAATTAATTCAAATAAATCAGGATGAACCTGAACCCAGCCAATTCCAGCCATTTGATTGATCTTCATCAATTCTGAATCATCATCGTTTGCACTAAAACGATTTTTGTAAAGATGAAGCAGACTAATCACCTCGTCCAGTATTGTTTCAGCTCTTTCATGAAGAAGTGAGATACAGATTGTGCTTCCCATCAGTTGGAGCGACCGAGAAGTAAAATCCATACAGTTGTAACCCTTCTTATTCTTTCTATGACTATCTTATTTTAACAAAAAGATAGCGTTTTTGCAATTCTATTTTATTAAATTTCAGAAAATAACTTCGGAAAATTTAAGGTAAAAGAAAGGTTGTTTCCTACCATGATTCCATAGATTTTCATTCTTCTTTCACGTTTTTTACTATCTATGAGCAAATAGATTGTAAACGCTCCCAGCTTCTGTTATAATAGTCGGGTAAAACTTTATTTAGAAAAAGGTAGGAAATATCTCTATGAGTAAAATCGTTGTAGTGGGTGCTAACCACGCTGGTACTGCGTGTATCAACACTATGTTGGACAACTTTGGTCATGAAAATGAAATCGTTGTATTTGACCAAAACTCAAACATTTCATTCCTAGGATGTGGAATGGCGCTTTGGATTGGTGAACAAATCGACGGACCTGAAGGCTTATTCTACTCTAACAAAGAAAAATTGGAAGAAAAAGGTGCTAGAATTTACATGAATTCACCTGTTCTTTCAATCGACTATGACAACAAGGTTGTTACAGCAGAAGTTGAAGGTCAAGAACACAAAGAATCTTACGACAAATTGATCTTTGCGACTGGATCTACTCCAATCTTGCCACCAATCGAAGGTGTTGAAATTGTCGAAGGCAACCGTGAATTCAAAACAACTCTTGACAACGTTCAATTTGTTAAATTGTACCAAAACGCTGAAGAAGTGATCAACAAACTTGCTGATAAGAGCAAACACCTTGAGCGCATTGCCGTTGTTGGTGGTGGTTACATCGGTGTTGAGCTTGCTGAAGCTTTTGAACGTCTTGGAAAAGAAGTTGTGCTTGTTGACATCGTAGATACTGTTTTGAATGGCTACTATGACAAGGACTTCACTCAATTGATGGCTAAGAACTTGGAAGACCACAACATCCGCTTAGCTCTTGGTCAAACTGTAAAAGCTATCCAAGGTGATGGCAAAGTTGAACGCTTGGTAACAGACAAAGAAACATTTGATGTGGACATGGTTGTTCTTGCAGTTGGTTTCCGTCCTAACACAGCTCTTGCTGATGGTAAGATTGAACTCTTCCGCAACGGCGCTTTCCTTGTAGACAAGAAACAAGAAACATCTATCCCAGGAGTTTACGCAGTAGGTGACTGTGCGACAGTTTATGACAATGCTCGTAAAGACACAAGCTATATCGCTCTTGCGTCAAATGCTGTACGTACTGGTATCGTTGGTGCCTACAACGCTTGTGGTCATGAACTTGAAGGAATCGGTGTGCAAGGATCAAACGGTATCTCTATCTACGGACTTCACATGGTTTCAACTGGTTTGACTCTTGAAAAAGCTAAAGCAGCTGGTTACAATGCTACTGAAACAGGCTTCAACGACCTTCAAAAACCAGAATTTATGAAACATGACAACCACGAAGTAGCAATCAAGATTGTCTTTGATAAAGACAGCCGTGAAATCCTTGGTGCGCAAATGGTATCTCATGATCCTGCAATCGGTATGGGAATCCACATGTTCTCACTGGCAATTCAAGAACATGTAACCATTGATAAGTTGGCTTTGACAGATATCTTCTTCTTGCCACACTTCAACAAACCATACAACTACATCACAATGGCTGCACTTACAGCTGAAAAATAATTCTCGAAAAGTCCCAATGAGGGGGGGTCAAAATCGAAGACAAAGTAGCCTTTTCGGTTGCTTTGTCTTTTCTTTTTCCGAAATCTCTGTGCCCCAGATGAAGTAACATGAATTATGCTTTTTGATAGAGAGCAATCAATCCAAATTTTATCATGATGCCATGATGCGACGAGAATATAGAATTAGTCCTTCTTTTTCTAGTGTCATCTTGATTTTTTGAGCACCGGAAATTAACTTGCTTCATTTTCTCTTCCACTTCAACATAAGCGATAAACACTTTAAGTCTCCAGAACGAAGATAGATCAGCAGTAGCGTTCTAATTAGTATTTCAATTAGCTATCTTTACGATTTTTCTGTTATACTAAGATGAAAATAAAATTTTAGAAAGTTGCTATATGAAGAAAAATATTGTTCTTTTCACTTATCTCCTTCTGAGCGCAATCGGATTGGAATACGAGACACAAGCTTATACCACTGGCAGTATGTCAGGTACTGGTTATGGAATTGTCGGACTATCAGCCCTCTTGGCGCTGCTTTATATCATCCCAGCTCTGCTTTTGATTCGCAGTTTGGGTAAAAAATGGCAGACGCCTGCATTTAGCCTAGGTGTAGCTCTGCTGGGTGGTCTTTTCATTTCTGGCTGGACTTCTGGCTTGGCCAATACCTATATCCATGAGTGGGTCAGCACGAGCTTTCCAAATACTGTGATTAGTTATCTGGAGAATGCCCTCGCTGCTCCTCTGGTTGAAGAACCACTCAAGCTCTTAGCAGTTGCTTTCGCTGTCTATCTAGTGCCAGTCAAGAAACTGAGAGCCTTTTTACTGCTAGGAATTACAGCTGGTATGGGCTTCCAAATCAGTGAAGATTTCTCATATATCATTTCTGATCTGCCTGAAGGTTTTTCCTTCACTATCTCTGGTATCTTAGGTCGTATCACTGGTGGGGTAGCTTCTCACTGGCTCTATACTGCTTTGACCACTATCGGCTTAGCCCTGATGTTCCGATTTGCCAAGACACAAAAGGCCTACTTTAAAGCTGGACTATTTTATTTCTTGTCAGCTTTTGTACTCCATTTCTTATGGAACTCTCCGCTGACTGCTATCGAAACAGATATTCCGATCATCACGCCAGCCATGACTGCTGTAGCTGTCTTTATCTTTTACCAAGCTTATCGAACAGCTCACAAGATTGATCAGGAAGACTTGTCAGTATAAACGCAGAGGCTGAGACAAAAGTCCTAGCCTCTCAATTGTCTTTGGATTGTCGAGCAAGACGCAGTGGTTGAGTGGGCTCTACTACGCTGATTTCATCAGCTTTTACAGCCCTACTCAACTGTGCGGAGGTGGGACGACGAAATCGAATTCTAACGAATTACCGATTTCTGTCCCACTCTCTTTTGATAGCTGGTCTGTAAAGTTTAAGAGATGAAAGAAAAACTATAATAGATATTACCTTGTTTCTTGACTATATTTTATGCTAAAATGTTGCTATAACATCTTTTGGAGAGAGAGTATGATAAGACAAACAGAGCAGGTTTCTGATACAAGAAAAGAATTTAAATTTATGTCCAGCTCCATTATTTCTCAAGTTTTTAGAGGGATTCTGGTAGGTATTTTTGCTGGAGTAGTAGTGGGATCATTTCGTTTTTTGATTGAAAAAAGTTTTCACTTGGTTCAAGCAGCTTATGTGAAGGGCAGAAGCGAGTGGCTTTGGCTGGTGGCACTGCTTTTCTTGTATGCTTTCATTGTCTTCATAAATGCTAGATTAGTACGTACGGAAAGGGATATAAAAGGTTCGGGGATTCCGCAAGTTGAGGCCGAGTTGAAAGGCTTGATGTCTCTCTCTTGGTGGAGCATTCTCTGGAAAAAATTCCTAGTGGGTACTTTGGCGATTTCCAGTGGTTTGATGCTGGGGCGTGAGGGACCAAGTATTCAACTGGGTGCTATGAGCGGAAAAGGTATTTCAAAGTGGCTGAAGCTGAGTCCATTGGAAGAACGGTCCTTGATTGCCAGCGGTGCAGCTGCGGGTTTGGCTGCGGCTTTTAATGCGCCAATTGCAGGTTTGCTCTTTGTCGTTGAGGAAGTTTACCATCATTTTTCTCGAGTTTTTTGGGTTTCAACCTTGGCTGCAAGTTTGGTGGCGAATTTCATTTCCCTGTCTATGTTTGGACTGACTCCTGTTTTGGATATGCCAGATAATATTCCTTTCATGGGGCTGGAGCAGTACTGGATCTATATTTTAATGGGCTTGTTTCTGGGTTTGGCTGGCTTTCTCTATGAAAAAGCGGTCCTCAATATTCATCTGGTTTATGAAGCTCTAGGAAAATTTTTTAGGCTGCCGAAAAATTACTATCCGATTTTTGCCTTTGTTTTGATCATTCCGGTTGGCTATTTTCTGCCTCATTTGCTGGGCGGTGGGAATCAGCTGATTCTGTCTCTGACGAGTGCTCATCATACAGTCGGAACCCTGCTTGTCTTTTTCTTACTTCGTTTTGTATGGAGCATGATCAGTTATGGTAGCGGTCTTCCCGGTGGTATTTTCCTGCCCATTCTGGCTTTGGGTTCTTTACTAGGCGCAGCAATTGGAGCCCTTTGTGTGGAGGCTGGCTTTATTTCTCAGGACCAATTCCCAATCTTTATCATCTTGGGAATGAGTGGGTATTTTGGCGCCATTTCCAAAGCTCCGCTAACGGCTATGATTCTCGTGACGGAGATGGTTGGAGATATCCGTAACCTTATGCCACTGGGCTTGGTCACTCTGATGGCCTATATTGCCATGGATCTGCTAAAGGGAGCGCCTGTCTATGAAGCCATGCTTGAAAAAATGCTGCCACATCGGATTGAAGATGACGGGGAGACAACCTTAATTGAAATTCCTGTATCAGAAAAAATCGCAGGTCGACAAGTGCATGAATTGGAGCTGCCACATGGTGTTTTAATTACCATGAATATCCATAAGGGCAAGACCCAGACGGTCAACGGAGCCAGTCGTCTCTACCTAGGAGATACGATTTATGTAGTCGTTAAGAAAACGGAAATTGGTAAAATTAAAGATATCTTGCTTTGAAATACTTATTTCTTGACTCAGAAAGATGAGTTTTATTATAATTATCTGACAATTTGTTGAAATATGAGAAAAAAATTGTTATAATTTGTAAGAATTCGCCCCCTTGAGGGAAAATAAAGGAGTCAAGATGAAAAAACTTGGAATTGCCCTATTTTCAACAGCTATTTTACTGACTGGCTGTGCTGCCAATCAAAACTCAACTACAAGTGCCAGCAGTTCGGAAGCCAAAACGAGTCTTTCGGCTTCTGACCAGAAAGCTTTGGATAAGGTAACAACAGAGTATAAGGCTTTTGTACAGAAAGAAATCGATCAATTGCTGACAGATACGGAGAAGTTCAGAGATACGCTCAAAGAAGGCAAGCTTGACGAAGCCAAGAAAATGTATCCGCTGATTCGTATGAGCTACGAGCGTTCAGAGCCGATTGCCGAGAGCTTCGGAGAGTCTGATGTGAAAATCGATTTCCGCTTAGCTGACTATCTGGATGAAAACAAGACCGAAGAAGGCTGGTCGGGTTTCCACCGGATTGAAAAAATTCTGTGGGAAACTAATACAACGGCGGGGACAGAGAAATATGCAGATCAGCTGGTCAATGACATTAAAGAATTAAAGGCTAAAATTGCGACTGTTGAGGTTACGCCAGACATCATGCTGACTGGTGCAGTTGACCTGCTCAACGAAGTGGCGACCAGCAAGATTACTGGTGAAGAAGAAATCTTTTCCCATACGGATCTATATGATTTCCGTGCCAATATCCAAGGGGCAGAAAAGATTTTTGAACTCTTTAAACCTTTGATTGCGAAGAAAGATGAAAAACTGGTAAAAAGTATAGAAACTGAGTTCAAGAATGTCAATAGTCTGCTAGACAAGCAGATGACGGACTCTGAAAATTATAAACTCTATACCGAATTGAGCAAGGAAGATACCAAAGAGCTAGGAGAAGCTGTCACAAAACTGGGCGAACCTCTCTCGCAAATGGGAATCATCCTAGATGGGAAGTAAGAAGATGACCAAGGACGAAAAATGGTTTAATAAAAAAATGGATCGTCGGGAATTTCTTAAAAAAGCAGGGATTGGAGGTGCAGGCTTAGCGCTGGGTGTTTCCAGTGCATCTGCTTTTTTCGCTAATCAAGCGAAGGAAGACAAGAAATTTGCTGATGGTGAGGAAGAAATCAGTTTTTACGGTGAGCATCAAGCTGGTATCACGACGGCTATGCAAAAGAATATCTATTTTGTTATTCTGGATTTGCATACGACGGATAGGGAGACCATTATCCAGATGTTCAAGGACTGGACTGCTTACAGTGAAAAGTTGGTCAATGGAGAGCTGGTCAAAAAAGATGGTTCTAATGCTCTCTTGCCACCGACTGATACTGGAGAAACGGTCGGCCTCAACCCTTATCGACTGACCTTGACCTTTGGCGTCTCCGCCTCTTTCCTGAAAAAAATGGGCTTGGAGGATAAAAAGCCCAAGGAATTTCGCGATATGCCTCCTTTCCCCAAGGAACAACTAAAAGAGAAATATACTGGCGGTGATATTGTCATTCAAGCTTGCGCGGATGATGAACAGGTGGCTTTTCATGCTGTTCGCAATCTGGTTCGTAAAGCGCGAAATGCTGTTACCATGAAATGGAGTCAGGCTGGCTTTGCTGCCATTGGCGATCGTATGTCCACTCCCCGCAATCTATTTGGTTTTAAAGACGGCACGGCAAATGTAACCAAGGAGAAAGATTTTGACAAGGTGGTTTGGTGTGACAGTAAGGACTGGATGAAGGGTGGCTCTTATATGGCTGTCCGCCGAATCCAGATGTTTCTTGAGACTTGGGATCGGACCAATTTGCAAGAGCAGGAAAACACCTTTGGTCGTTATAAGGAGAGCGGAGCGCCCTTTGGCAAGACGAATGAATTTGACGAGGTAGACTTGGACTTGCTTCCAGTTGATGCACATGTGCGACTGGCCAAAGAAGTCGACAAGCCTCTCTATCGCCGTTCCTATTCTTATTCAGATGGTATTGACGAAACAACCGGTCAATTTGATACAGGTTTGCTTTTTATCTCTTTCCAAAAGGATCCCGACAGTTTTATCAAAGTCCAGACCAATCTTGGAGCACAGGATAAGATGAATGAATATGTCACCCATGTGGGCAGTGGCTTGTTTGCTTGCTTCGGCGGTGTCAAAAAAGGAGAATATCTTGGTCAGAAATTATTTGAATAAATTCCTGTTTTTGCTCCTGACTCTTTTGCTCCTAGTTCAGCCTGTATCGGCTGAGGATTCTTATAGCAGTCTCTTTATCAAGATTACGGATGCCAGCACCGCTGTTCAAAAGGGCGACCAAGCCAGTGCCAAACAATTGCTGGAGGAAATCCAGACTGAATTTGCAGCTTTAGGCAACCATGACTCAACTGCAGGGAAAGAAGTCAGCAAGGCATTGACTATCTCGGGCGATGTGACAGAGGACAAGTTGACCAAGGTTTCAACTGCCCTTTTAGCTTTTGAAAAGGAGCAGAATCCCGTTGATCTAGAGGCGGAAAAAACCAAGCTGGTCAATAAATTAGAATCAAAATTTCAAGCTCTTCAGGCAGCGATTGAGAGCAAGGATCTTGAAAAGATTCGTGAAGCCTATAAAAAAATGAATTCGACTTGGACCGCCAATGAAGGTGTTGTGCGGGATCATAGCACAGCTCACTATGGCAAGGTGGAAACGGCCATTTCCTTTTTACGGAGTGCTATCGAGACGGAGCCAACGGATTTTGAAGCCATTCAAACTTCCTATGATGACCTGACAGCAGCCATTGATAGCTTTGTCAAGGGAGAAGAAGCGGCAGCTAGCAGTGAAAATCTTACGCTGGCAGATGGTATTGGCCTGCTAAAAAAGGCTCTGCTTGCTTTCCAAAAAGGGGACGAGAAGCAGGGCAAGGCTGCGATGAAGAAATTTATTACGATTTGGCCAAGTGTTGAAGGAGATGTCAGCACTAAAAATCCTTCCCTCTATACCAAAGTAGAAAGCCAGTCGCCTGTCATCATGGTGAAGGGTAAGGATAAGGACTATCAAGACCAGCTAGAATCCTTGATTAGTGAGCTAGAGCAGATTGATACTAGCGGATCTTATACTTTCTTTGATGCCATGCTGATTTTGTTGCGTGAGGGCGTTGAGGCTTTGCTGATTGTGATGGCACTTGTCACGACACTCAAGGCCTCCAAGATGAAAAAAGGCCTCAAATGGGTTTATACTGGTGCTGGCTTGGGTGTACTAGCCAGTGCGGTCATTGCTATTTTGCTGCAAACTCTTTTTCCAGCCGTTGCCTCTGGCTCTAATCGTGAAATCATTGAGGGCGCAGTGGGGATTTTTGCGGTTGTTATGATGATTTTGGTCGGCATTTGGCTCCACAGTAAGTCCTCTGTCAAGAAGTGGAATGACTTCATGGCAAGTCAGATGCAGGCAGTGACAGCCAGTGGTAGTTTTATTTCCATGTTTGCCCTGAGCTTTCTCGCTGTTTTCCGTGAGGGAGCGGAGACCATCTTGTTCTATGCAGGCATTTTACCACGAATTACTGCTCTAGACTTCTTTTTGGGACTGGGACTTGCTATTTTGGTTTTAGTCTTGCTCGCAATTCTAATGACCAAGGCCAGCAGTCTCATTCGGCCTCATCGGATTTTCTTTGGTCTGACCTGGCTGATTTATGCCTTGGCCTTTAAGATGTTGGGTGTCAGCATTCATGCCCTGCAATTAACAGCCATTTTCCCTAGTCACTTGCTGTCTCATCTTCCAACCATTGATTGGCTGGGAATTTATCCGATCCTAGAAGTGCTTCTAAGTCAAGCCATCTTTCTTGTTGTTGTCCTTTATGTGACCTTTAGAAATCGGCAAAAGGAGCGAGCAGATGTCTAGTAAGGAACAGACCGTTGTTGAGCACTTGACGGAATTTAGATGGCGTTTTATAGCTGTTTTAATCTGGTTCGGTTTGATTTTTCTGGTCAGTCTGCTTTTTGCAGCGGATATTTACAAATGGTTGACCGCTTCTTTTGAGCAGAAGCTGATTGTATTGGGACCAGACGACATTCTTTGGATTTATATTAGCCTGGCTAGTCTTGTGGCTTTCTCACTGACGCTCCCTTTTATGGTCTATCAGATTTGGGAATTTATCCGACCTGCTCTTAGAAATAGTGAGGCCAAGGCGATTTTTGCTTATATACCAGCTACATTTTTCAGCTTTGTCTTGGGCTTGGCCTTTGGTTTTTACTTTGTCAGCCCTGCTATTTTGCAAGTTCTGCTCTCTTTAGGAGATGGTTTATTTGTCGTTCAGATGACAGCGCAGAACTACCTATCCTTTCTATTTCACACGACCATTCCGATTGCTTGCTTGTTTGAATTGCCTGTCATTGTGACCTTTCTGACATCAATCGGTTTGCTCAAGCCGCAATTTTTGATAAAATATAGACGCTATGCTTATTTCGTTTTATTGGTATTAGCAGTAATCTTGACGCCGGCTGATTTTATCAGTGATTTGTCAATGACAGTACCGCTGATTTTGCTGTATGAAGTCAGTATCCTACTGAGTAAAATGATTGAGAAAAGGAGATCATCGTAATGGGAATTTTAAAAGACATCGGACTACCGGGCCTTATCGTTATCGTTCTAGGAGCCTTACTGATTTTTGGACCAAAACGTCTGCCAGAGTTAGGGCAGTCGATTGGAAAAATGTTTTCAGAGTTTAAAAAGGCAGTCGATGGAGGAGAAAACTCCGGCTCAGATACAGATAAGAAAAATTAAAACACGGGCACCCGTGTTTTTTCTTAATTTACGAACGTTACTCTATAATTCGACTAAAATGTTTTACAAAACCTGGACCTTGTGATATACTTTTTCTGGAAATGTCTGGATAGATATAGCGATGCTGAATAGCATAGGTAGGTCATTTTTAAGTATTGATAAGGAGTTTTCCATGCTCAATGATTTTCAGGTTTTTGACTATGAAGATATTCAACTAATCCCAGCGAAATGTATTGTGAAAAGCCGTTCGGAAGCTGACACCAGTGTGAAATTCGGTAAACATAGGTTTCGGATGCCGGTCGTTCCGTCCAATATGCAGACGATTATAGACGAATCTGTCGCTGAAGAGCTTGCTCGAGGAGGCTATTTTTACATTATGCACCGTTTCGATGAGGAAGGTCGCAAACCATTCGTTAAGCGAATGCATGAGCAAGGCCTGATTGCTTCTATTTCAGTCGGTGTGAAAGACTATGAATATGACTTCGTTAGCAGCCTCAAAGATGACGCGCCAGAATATATTACGATTGATATTGCGCATGGACACTCAGACAGTGTGATTCAAATGATTCAACACATCAAGAAAGAATTGCCAGATACCTTTGTCATTGCTGGAAATGTCGGAACTCCAGAAGCTGTGCGGGAGCTGGAAAATGCTGGCGCAGATGCGACCAAAGTTGGCATCGGCCCAGGCAAGGTCTGCATTACCAAAGTCAAGACAGGTTTTGGTACAGGCGGCTGGCAGTTGTCTGCGCTTCGTTGGTGTTCAAAGGTTGCCCGCAAGCCTATTATTGCGGACGGAGGAATTCGAACGCATGGCGATATTGCCAAATCGATCCGCTTCGGAGCCAGCATGGTCATGATTGGTTCGCTCTTTGCTGGCCACATTGAAAGCCCAGGAGAAACCATCGAAGTAGATGGTGATAAGTTTAAAGAATATTATGGTTCTGCGTCCGAGTATCAAAAGGGTGCTTATAAAAATGTCGAAGGCAAGAAAATTTTGCTGCCAGCCAAGGGACATTTGAAAGACACATTAACTGAAATGGAGCAGGATTTGCAGAGCTCGATTTCCTATGCGGGGGGTCGTGATTTGCATAGCCTAACTCGCGTGGACTATGTCATCGTCAAAAATTCCATCTGGAATGGCGATGCCCATTAATTGAATATATAAGAAACTTATTTATCTTGCTAATGATTGGGGCAAGGTCTCTACAAGATGCCAAACATCTAACAATAAGTGAGTCTAATGACTTTCTGGTACTTTCAGTGCCAGGCTGTTTGTCGTTGAAAAGAGGGACTTGCTTATATAGTAGGTCCTTTTTCGATTTATTGGGACTATTAAAAAGGAGAAAATATGAAAAAATTAGAAGAGAGAATTCTGCAAGACGGCAACGTTTTGGGAGAAAATATTCTCAAAGTTGACTCTTTCCTGACCCATCAGGTTGATTTTTCGCTCATGAAAGAAATTGGTCAGGTATTTGCTGAGCATTTCAGGGATACAGGCATTACAAAGGTTGTAACGATTGAGGCGTCTGGGATCGCACCAGCAGTCTACACAGCAGAGGCCTTGAATGTTCCAATGATTTTTGCTAAAAAATCTAAGAATATCACCATGACCGAAGGGATTTTAACAGCAGAAGTATATTCCTTTACCAAGCAGGTCACTTCGACCGTCTCCATCGCTGGCAAGTTTTTGGAGTCAAGTGACAAGGTTTTGGTCATTGATGATTTCTTGGCAAATGGCCAGGCAGCCAACGGCCTGATTAAAATCATTGAAGAGGCTGGCGCTGAGGTAGCAGCTGTTGGAATCGTAATTGAGAAATCTTTCCAAGATGGTCGAAGCTTGCTAGAAGCGCAAGGACAAACAGTTCTTTCTCTGGCTCGAATCGATCGATTTGAAAATGGGAAAGTTGTATTTAGAGAGGCAGACTTATAAGATGAACTACAACGAAGAAAAACATTCACAGGCAGCCGTTTTAGGTTTGCAGCATTTGTTGGCTATGTATTCGGGCTCTATCTTGGTGCCGATTATGATTGCTGGGGCTTTGGGCTATTCGGCTGAGCAATTGACCTATCTGATTTCGACCGATATTTTCATGTGTGGTATTGCAACCCTTTTGCAGCTACAGCTAAATAAGTATTTTGGTATCGGTTTGCCAGTCGTGCTGGGCGTGGCCTTCCAGTCCGTTGCTCCTTTGATTATCATTGGGCAGAGTCACGGTAGTGGTGCCATGTTTGGTGCCTTGATTGCATCAGGGATTTATGTTGTTTTGATCGCTGGGATTTTCTCAAAAATCGCCAATCTGTTTCCTTCAGTTGTGACTGGTTCGGTTATTACGACCATCGGTTTGACCTTGATTCCAGTAGCCATTGGCAATATGGGAAATAACGTAGACAAGCCAACCGCCCAAAGTCTGATTCTAGCAGCTGTGACGGTACTGATTATTCTGTTGATTAACATTTTCACTAAAGGTTTTATCAAATCCATCTCTATTTTGATTGGTTTGATTGTCGGTACGGGCATTGCCGGGGCCATGGGCTTGGTGGATCTGACGCCAGTCGCACAGGCTCCGCTGGTCCATGTGCCAACACCTTTCTATTTCGGAGCACCGAAGTTTGAATTTTCTTCTATCGTGATGATGTGTATCATCGCAACGGTTTCCTTAGTAGAGTCAACAGGGGTGTACTTGGCACTTTCTGACATTACCAAAGATGAGATTGACAGCACCCGCTTGCGAAATGGCTATCGAGCAGAAGGACTTGCGGTCTTGTTGGGTGGTATCTTCAATACTTTCCCTTACACAGGTTTTTCTCAGAATGTTGGCTTGGTCAAATTATCTGGTATCAAGACGCGGTTGCCGATTTATTATGCCGCTGGTTTCCTGATTCTCCTCGGCCTTTTGCCAAAATTCGGAGCCTTGGCGCAGATTATCCCAAGTCCAGTTCTTGGTGGTGCCATGCTGGTCATGTTTGGTTTTGTGTCCGTTCAGGGGATGCAAATCTTAGCGCGTGTTGACTTTGAGCACAGCGAGCATAATTTCCTCATTGCAGCGATTTCTATCTCAGCAGGTGTCGGACTCAATGGTAGCAGCCTTTTCAACAGCCTACCGACCAGTCTTCAGATGTTCTTCTCAAACGGAATTGTCATGGCCAGTCTGATTGCCATTGTCCTAAACGCTATCTTAAATCGCAAAAATAAATAAGAAAGAGAGTGGGACAGAAATCGGTAATTCGTTAGAATTCGATTTCGTCGTCCCACCTCCGCACAGTTGAGTAGGGCTGTAAAAGCTGATGAAATCAGCGTAGTATAGCCCACTCAACCACTGCGTCTTGCTCGACAATCCAAAGACAATTGAGAGGCTAGGACTTTTATACGAAAACTCAAAAGAGCGCAAAAAGACTCCCCTTGTGATATAATGAAAGCGAAAAAATTGTATTAGGCTACTGGCTCGTCTTTAGTAGCCTTTTTTTGTAGCACAAACTCCTGATAAGTAAGATTTTCTTTCAAAAGGATATAAGCTATTTTAAGAAGTTGATGTGCGAGTGCAATAGTTGCTTTTTGCGGTCCTCTCCTGCTTTGAAT
>NZ_JBZYCU010000022.1:0-36079 GCF_058933875.1 Streptococcus sp. STC1396
GAAAGTGATATTCAAGAAATTATCAACCACAAAGCCCTCACTTAGATTATACTTCTAAATGAGGGCTGTTGTCTTTATTTTCGTGTTTCTGTGGGTGACGGCTATGTCGTCATGGCTGTCTGTCCCAGCCTCTTAGATAAAGTTCATTCCTTTATGTCAATAAAAGAAGCAAATACGAAGGAATTGGTTAGAATGTGACATTGTAGAGGGAGATTGAATCATGTAACTATGCTACAAGATATAAACTGAATTAATCTCGTTTGAAAATATCCCTAGTGTAAACTTTTTCTTGTACATCTTCTAAGCTTTCATCAAAACGATTGGCAATAATCACTTGACTAAGTTCTTTAAAATTTTTAAAATCATTGACCACCTTACTGCCAAAGAAGGTAACACCATCCTCAAGTGTTGGCTCGTAAATAATAATGGTGACACCCTTGGCCTTCAGACGTTTCATAACACCTTGAATAGAAGATTGCCTGAAATTATCTGAGTCACTTTTCATTGTCAAACGATAAACACCGACAGTAATGTCTCGCTCCCTAGCTGGCTCATAGGAGTCATTACCAACATAAGCACCAGCAAGATCTAAAATCCGATCGGCAATATAATCTTTCCTTGTCCGATTACTTTGTACAATCGCTGTCATCATATCCTGAGGAACATCAGAGTAATTTGCAAGAAGTTGCTTGGTATCTTTAGGAAGACAATAGCCACCATAGCCAAAGGAAGGATTGTTATAGTGAGAGCCGATCCGTGGATCTAAACAAACTCCATCAATAATAGCTTGAGTGTCTAGACCCTTCATCTCAGAATAAGTATCCAGCTCATTAAAATAAGAAACGCGCAGAGCAAGATAAGTATTCGCAAACAGTTTCACCGCTTCAGCTTCTGTAGAGCCCATATACAATGTATCAATATCTTCTTTTAAAGCTCCTTCTTGGAGCAATCCCGCAAAAGTTTCAGCAGCGCCTACCAAGTGCTCATTATTTTTATCTGTCCCTAAAATAATTCGACTCGGGTACAGATTATCATAAAGTGCTTTTGATTCACGCAAAAACTCAGGGCTAAATAAGATATTTTCAGTCTGAAACTTCTTCCGCGCTGACTCTGTGTAGCCCACAGGAACTGTACTTTTAATCACCATGATTGCCTCAGGGTTATATTTCAGCACTGTTTTGATGACAGACTCTACAGCAGACGTATCGAAGAAATTCTTTTTTGGATCATAATTAGTTGGAGCTGCAATAACAACAAAATCTGCATCCTGATAAGCTTCTTCTGCATTCAATGTAGCCACTAAATTTAACTCTTTTTCTGTAAGATATTTCTCTATATAATCATCTTGGATAGGGGACTGTTTTTGATTGATTAGCTCGACTTTCTCAGGAATGATGTCCACTGCCACTACTTGATGATGCTGAGACAACAAAACTGCAATGGACAAACCAACATACCCTGTACCTGCTACTGCTATTTTCATTTATTATCATCCTCATTAATTTCTACATACGATTTTTAAATTTTCCTAGCATAGCAACTATTGTTTTATGTTTTAATGCTATTAAAATTAACAAATAAGAAGGAACTGAGACCATTATAGCCGTTACAATTCGAAGAGCTGATATCATAACTGTATCACCTAAAATTATGCGATTTATAGCCCAACATCCAAGGACAACAATCCCTGCTCCTAAAAAAGAGCATGCAAATGTTTTCCAATTAGCTAAGTTATGGCTTAATACATATTTTTTTGAATAATATCTCTGCACCAGCATATTCAAAAATTCAGCTAAAACTGTTGTAAGAGCTGCACCAATCATCCCAATATAGGGAATCAGAATCAAATTACCAACAATATTAAATATAGCTGAGATAGAGGTACCAATTAAAATTTTCTTTTCCTCACGACCTATAATTAGCATACAATTTGTATAAATTGAAGAAATTAAGGCAAATATAACAGAAAAGCTCAGCAATCTTAAAACTGATTCCCCAACAAGGTACTCCTGCCCTCCAACAATCAAAATTATTGACTTACTCAACATAAACAATCCAGCGGATATAGGCAATAATATTAGGATTAGTAAATTGAAAATATCCTTTAAATATTTTCGATAACGCTGGACATCTGAAACTAAAGTAACGACTAATCGAGGCACTGCAACGACTATAACAGCATTTACCAGTTGCTTAAGTATATTATAAATTTTAGATGAAAAACTATATACTCCCACAACTGAGTCGGATTCAAACATCCCTAAAATAGTAATATCAGAATTCACATAGATAATAACAGCCAATGAATTCAGAAAAAGTATCGCCATTGGCACAAAAAATTTCCTAAAAGGAATGGAAAAAGTGAAAAATACATCAACATATTTTCTTATATAAAAAAGATTGACTACATTCCCTCCATATGACCCACCTATCATTATCCAACAATAAATAACTGTATCATCTGGCTTTCTTACAAAAAGAAAAATAGCTATTAATGCAATAAATTGGATGATAATATATCGTACTGTAATATATAAAAAATCTTCATAAACTATATTAACCCAATCCAAACCAATTGTTGTTAGTATAATACATAAGCTTTGAACTGCTATCAACGTAAAATAAATGTTTAATTTACTGCTATAAAAAGTTATAAAAAATAATAATATATAAGCGACTGCTGATGTTAGCAAATTAAAAGAAAATAATTGAGAAGTTAAGTGAGAAAGAGCTTTTCGATCCTTTCTAATTCTTGCACCTTCTCTCACTGCATAATTCGTTAATCCAAATGCTGCTAGTAAAGCAAAATAGCTTACAATAGACACCGCAAAATTATACTTACCAAACTCTGCCTTACCTAAAACCCTTGAAACATAGGGAAAAGTCACCAAGGGAAAAACAATTGTCATCGCTTGACGTATAATATTTAAGATAGCATTTTTAGTTAAAGATTGTTCTTTCATTTTCTCTCCGTAAAGCCTATATTTATTTCCATCTTAACCGTATTCTCGTACCTTCGCCCGATAAAAAACTATATAGAAATATAATTACAAAAAGTATAATAATAGTACCAGCGGATATATATGCACTACTATACTGAATAATAGATGATGAAACAATCCAATAATACAAATATCCATAGACTAAAGTCCAACGTGCTGTCTTTAGACTTTTAGCCCTATATTTTATTTTTCCGTAATAAATATAGGCAAAAAGAATTGCTATTAAAGCTACAAATATGTACATTCCCAATAAACCAAAATCATGCAAAGGTCTTCTAAAGAATGTATAAATATTGCTTAATCCGATTCCTAGTGGACGAAATTCTAAATTGTAAGAGGTCGACTTTTCACCAAAGCCTAAGTAGTTAAAAATTTTTAACAGACTGAACAGCGACTCTTCTCCCCAGACCTTTACAGGAACAGGAGATTCAATATATTTTGAAAACAATACTATGCCACTTGCAATATAGTCTGAAATATAGTCAAATAGTGTTCTAGAAGTACTTCTCCCTAAAAGAGACAAGGAATAATAGAAAAGAGGAATCCCTATCAATAAACTAGTCACACCCAATCGTATCATTTTCCATGACAAATTTCTAAACCAACCATTTTTTTGATGCCAAAGAATATAGTATTCAATTAACATCGCACTAAGTAATTTTAAAACCTGCGTCCTTCCAGCACCAAATGTACTCGGTAAAATTGATAGAAAAATTAGTATCAGCAACAAAAAATTAGTACGATGTTTTTTATATTGATAAATAACATTACTTATTAATAGATAAGATGCAACATATCCTGAACCTTCTACTATCTTGAGTAAATGGGTAATCATCCCACCTACGGAGTCAACATCTCTCCCTTCCAGTTGATTGACTCCTATTCTTCGGTATTCTTGAAACATTGCAGATATATTTCCACCACCAACAAGGGATCTAATTTGCAAGAAATACCAAATTATAATTAAAGTATTAATAATAATTAGTAAATATAATTTCCAGTGTCTAACAGAATAGCCCACAAATTTAGTTTCATAACTCAATTTTTGGTCTATTATTTGTTTTCGTGACCTTATAAAGAAATTTTTCATTATCATTTCACTCACAATAAAAACAAAAACACCAGTTATTGTAATTAATCCAGCATTAACATTATAATCAATGTTCCAATTCCGAATATTAAGTATTGCAAATAGTGAACTGATACTAAACATTATTGTCATCATTGTAGATGGTGATAGAATGTCTCGATCTGATAGTAGATAAGATAAAAAGAATAAACTCAACATCCCCAATAACAGAACATATAGAAAGCTCATTTTCCCCTCAATCTTCTGTCGATTCCATTAATCCAATAAAAGCATTGCACGATTCTAACAAACATTTATTTACAAAAATAACTTTTTTATACAAATCTTTGTAAGTTTGATTTGTAGATACGTCCTCATGGTGAATTACCTTTATGCTCGGATCATATACAAATTTTAAATTATCTCTCATACCTAAATAGTGTAAAATATAAGATTCATAATACATGAATGTTTTAGAGTAAAAACATTCATCATGGGTGTCTATAAATGATTTCGAAAATATATAGATTGCACCATGCAAAGGTTTATTAATTTGAACAGATTCAAAGCCCGCTACTTGATTGATATTTTCATCAGGAGTACTACGCAATAAATACTTTAACCGGATTAAAAATTTGAATTTATTTTTAAATTTCAACTTCCTTTGAGTTGATTTCAAGTCTTGTAAACTATAATTATTCTCTCTTTGAGGATTTTGGTGAATATTTGTCTTAGTTGAAAAAATATCCGGTCCCAATACATCAAATTGATGAAGTTCGTGTGATTTTTCTAATCGTTCAGTAAAATCTGTCTGTGTAATAAATACATCGTTGTTCATTACAACGATATATTCCGGAGAGTACTTTTTAGCTTCTTCATAGCCTAGATTGTTGCCTCTTGCAAATCCAACATTTTCTTTTGATACTAAAACAGTAATTTCTTCATCTTGCTGATATTTTGCAATTAGTATTTCACCAGACTTATTAGGAGAAGCATTGTCCACGATAACAATATGTCTAGAACCCTTCACCATTTTTTTTATCGTATTGACACAATCAATCGTTTCATCTAACGCTTGATAATGTAAAATAACAAAAGCAATCATAGTAACTTTTTCTCCCTAATAAAATCGTCTATTTCTTGTCGCCGAATTTCTCTAAAATCAAAGTAAGTAGCGACTTCATGACAAATCATATCATATTTCTTAACAAATTTTTCAAGTTTATATTCATCAAAATAATCCATTTTAGATTCTTTTCTGTTCCTCAAACGAATAGATTCTAAAATTTCATTTATTGAAGCTGAAATAAATATCACATCTACATTTTTTAAAATAGGCTGAAAAAAAGAAATTATTTCTATAACTTTCTCAGTAGATAGATTATAGTTCACTCCTAATGATATAATTCTATGAACTAGCCCCTCGTCTAATATGCTATGGGAACTAAAACCTATTTTATACGACGTTGCTACTAGAACAATACTGTCTAACATATCCGATATTGTTAAATCATGAAAAACCGCAGATAAGTCCTCATTAAATAGCATCGCTCTTAATTTCTTACTATAATATAAAGAAATAGGAGAGTATTTAGATAATTTTTTCACCTTAGCTAGCACTCGATTGTTTGCCTTCTGACTAATTTCTTCCCTGCTAATGCCTACTATTTTTTCTTTCACATATGTTTTTCCACATCCGGGTGGACCGAAGAATTCTATTTTCATTTTCCCTCTATGAGATTCTAACTAAAAATATTTAATCGTAGTATTCAATAAGATTGAGTATCCTCTGTATATGTTTATCAGGTAAGTAGTATTCTGCTGATTTCAAACAATTTTTTCTAATCTCAATAATTCCATCTTGTTGTTGAATCAACCATTCAATACCCTCTTCCAAATTTAAAGCTAACTGACTTGGATAAATAATACCATTATATCCAGTAATAACTGATTCTTTATTACAGTTCCAGTCTGTTGCTATAACAGGAAGTCCTGCAAAAAAACTTTCAATGATAGTGCCCGCAGCACCCTCACCTTCCCAATACGTTGGGAAAAGTAATCCGTAGTAATTTTGTAACACGTCTGTAGATTCAGAAAAAGAAACCTCTCCCATATAATGAATAAAATCAGGTGTCTGTCTTAAAAGAGATTCTAGTTCAGATTTATACTCTAAATCAACTGGACCATAAATATCTAAGCTACAAACTATTTTTTCATGAGTTTGGTTTATATGCTGAACTGCTTTAATCGCCTCTGAAATTCCTTTTTTCTTTGTAACTCTAGAAAATGTACAAAAACGATAAGGAATATCAGAACGGTAACTTTTATCACATACATCAACTATTTTTATATCTCTAAAATTTGGAATAACTTCCACATTCGAAATTCCACGTTCTACAAGTTGCTCAGCAAGTTGCTTAGTCTCTACAAGATTCATAGTAAAGCTTTTTAAATATTTCTTAAACAACGGTTTTTCATCTATGAATTCACCTAATCTCCCACCAATCACATCATGAATTACTTTAACATTAAACATTTTCGCTGCAACATAAAGTAATGGAAAAAATATATTCATTCCATTTCCTGATACAAGTACAAAAATATTTTCTGTACTAATTATAGTTTTCAATGTTTTTAAAAAAAGTCTAACAGGACGCTTATTTTTATAGTAGGTATCAATAATTTGAATATCCTCAGAAGTTGCTTTTTTTAATTCATCATATAAATTAATTGTTTTTACTGTTTGCCCATCTGTGAATTTTTGATTCCCTCCAAAATGTCCAATAATCGCAATTTTGTTCATCAAACCCTCAATTCTTTATAGCAATCATAATTTGGGTAAAGAGAATAATTCTCCCCATTCGACATCATATTTCTTAGGATTTATTGGCATCATACCGGCAGCAGGGGTAAAAGTCAATTCTGCAAACTTAAAGGAGTTTTCTGTAATAAAAAAATCAACTCTTACAAATGGAAATTCTGAGGATAATTTTTTAGCAACATCAATCATTTCATCTAAAAAAGATGGAATAGTCAACTCACCAAAATCTTTATAATCATTACGAATCAATGGCATTTTTTGACCATCTAATTGATAGAAACCTATCTCTGCTTGCCTATCATGTATTAAATCTGAAGAAACATAAAAGAATGCCGGATTCCCATTAAAACAGAAAAATTTATAATCAGTTATAACATCACCTAAGTATTCTTCGCAAATAATTCGTCTTTCTTTAATTTTTCCATAATGTAGTTCGACATTAAATTTTGAAAAATCTTCTTTTAGCCATCTATTTAACTGAGAAGTTGCTGCTTTTTTATCGAATTCTTTTTTATTGTGACATAAAATATTATATGCACATCCATGAGTACACTTTAAAACAAATTTATCAGGAAGGGCGTCCCAATCAATATCATTGGCATTATCCCATACACCAATTAAATTTGTCAGATATTTAGAATACCCTTTATCCTCAATATATTCCCTAACCTGATATTTATCACTACATTTGATCACTGTCGGATTGTTTGGGCAATAATACAATTTATACCACTGTAATTTCTCATTCAATTTTTTAGGATTATTCAAATCCAAAGACTCTTTTAAATATATACGATAATATAATTTAGAAAGAGTATCATGTGGAACTATATTAAATAATATAGTCTGCAATTTTCTCCTCATTTTATACAACAAACTATCTCTATCCATTATTCCCCTCCATTTACTTAATTTTCACTAACTTTATAAAAATCCAATATAAAATATGAAAACTACTTCTACAAATACTTAACTTTTCAATGTCTCTATATAATTCCCAATGATACTTTATCAGTGATATTTTGTTACTTGATATCGAATTGTTTCGAATTCTATACTGCATAAGTACTTGATTCAAGCCATAAATATACTCTGTTTTTTTCAGTATTTGCAGCCAAAGTGCATCATCGTTCCTTTTTCTTATATTGGGCACTTCAAACTTTCCTAGTTCCTTTACACTGTACATGACTGTAGAATTACCAACAGGACAATCCAGTAAAATTCTATTATAGTTTGCTTTGGGAAGCGTTTTAATAATTCTACCTGTTTTTTCCCCTGATTCACTAATCTGTTCATAATCAGTACAGGAGAAAGAGATACTATTCTCCTGCATAAAGGACAGTTGTTCACTTAATTTTTCAGCAGTCCACATATCATCTGAATCTAGAAAAGCCATATATTCCCCTTCGGCTTCTCTCATTGCTTTATTCCTAGCAACAGCTGCACCAGAATTTTTTTCTAACCTTATATACTTAATTCTTTTATCTTCTCGGACATACTGACTCACTACCTCTTCTGTGTTGTCACAAGAACAATCATCAACAATTATCATTTCCCAATTAGGATAGGTTTGTGACAAAACCGATTTTATAGTTTCTTCTATAAAATTAGCAGAGTTAAAGGTAGGAGTAATAATTGATACTAAGCCATCTCTCATATCAACCCCCTTATCTTAAAACTTCTGATATTATACCTTTATATTTTTCTATAATATATTCCACTTCCTTATCACTTAGTTTAGTATGTAACGGTAATGTAATTTCATTTTCAAAATAGCGATATGCGTTTGGATAATCTTTAATATCGAATCCTAAATCTTTATAGGCTGTCAACATTGGTAGTGGTTTATAGTGTACGTTGCACGCAATGCCTGCTTCAGCCATCTTTTGAATAATCAAGTTACGTTCTTCTAAACTGATTCCTTCGACATGTGTAACATACAAGTGTCTAGATGACTGATAGTGAGGCCCATCATGTTTCAGGGGTGAAATAGGCATACCTTCAAATGCCTTATCATATTGAGCAACAATCGCTTTTCTTCGTTCTAGTAATTGAGGATATCTTTTTAATTGTACTAACCCAATTGAAGCCATGATATCTGTCATATTACACTTATAAGCTGGCTTCACAATGTCATATTCCCACGATCCTAATTGAGTTTTTGCTAATGCGTCTTTGGTCTGACCATGAAGTGATAAAATCTGAAATTCTTTATACAATTCATCATCATCAATACCAGAATGTGATTTCCAAGTGACACTGCCTCCTTCTACTGTTGTAAAGTTTTTTACAGCATGAAAAGAAAATGATGAAAAATCAGCAATATTCCCAGTAGGAATATTTTTGTAAGTAGCTCCCAATGCATGAGCACTATCAGAAATAACTACAATTCGATTAAAGACATCTTGTAACTTTCCAGTTGCCTTAAATAAATGCTGTTTTGCAAAAACAATATCGAAAATTCTATCGTAATTACATACAATTCCTGCTAATTCTACAGGGATTATCGCTTTTGTATTAGATGTAATGGCTTCTTCAAGCAAATCATAATTCATTTCAAAAGAATTTTCTTGAATATCAACCATAACAGGAGTCGCACCTACATGAGTAATAACACTGCAGGAAGCTGTATAAGTCATCGCCGGAACAATGACTTCATCTCCTTCACCAATCTCTAAAACTCGCAGAATAAGCTCCAAAGCTGCTGTAGCCGAGTTTAAACACACCGTACGATTAGTATGGGTATACTCTGATAAACGTCTTTCTAATTCTTTTGTTTTAGGTCCGGTTGTAATCCAACCTGAACGCAAGGTGTCTGCAACTTCAGCGATTTCTTCCTCTGTAATATCTGGGGGGAAAAAGGGATATTATATTCTGTCATGATAGATCACTCTCCTATTTAACTACTTCCACTACTGTCTGAATCATGATTTTTAGATCATTAATAAAACTAAACTTTCTTAAATACTCTAAATTATAGTGCATTTTTGCGGGCAAAACCTCTTTCACATATGCATCATCAACCGTTAAGCCACGTTCGACACAGCCATTGATTATAAGATCTTCATCTTTGAACGAAATGCTTGCTGGAGAGGTTATCCCAGCTGGCAATAATAAAGTTGCTTTCATTTCATCTGTATACTGATTGGTATATTTAGGAACTTCCGGTCTGGTACCAACAAAACTCATATCTCCTAATAACACATTAACCAATTGTGGCAGTTCATCTATTCGATATTTCCGAATAAACTTTCCAATTTTAGTAATGCGGTTATCATTGTGAGAGGTTACGAGAGAGCCTTTTTTATCAGCTCCCTCAACCATGGTCCGAAATTTCCAAATTTTGAATTCTCTGCCATACTGCGTAATTCGGACTTGCTTATAAATAGCCGGACCCGGACTATCTAGTTTTATCCAAATCCCAATTATCAAAATAACTGGAGAAAATAAGACAAGTAGTACAAAGGCTAATAAACGGTCCATTAAGAATTTAAAAAACAATGAAAACCTTTTATCTCTGAGAAATTTGTAATACCTTTTTACTTTTTCGTTCCTAATTTGGATTGGTAAATCTTCGAACTTTATCATCTATACCCCTACTGCTGTGCAAATTCTACTAACTTTTCTTTCAATTCCGAACCATCTAAATTAGAAATAGACTGAATGAACGCATCCACTTCTGTATTAGAAACGGCCTGCACATTCCCTACAAATATCTTTTCATAGATTTGCTCATCAACCCGCTCCTCATTTGAGAGTAGCTCCTCATATAATTTCTCTCCTGGTCGAATCCCAGTCTCTACAATCTGTATTTCTTCTTCCGTATGTCCGCTTAGTGTAATCATTTTTTTAGCTAAATCTAAAATTTTAACTGGCTCACCCATGTCTAATACGAAAATTTCTCCGCCATGCATTAACGCTCCCGCTTGAATGACTAGGCGACTTGCCTCAGGAATTGTCATGAAATACCGTGTCATTCGGAAATCTGTCACCGTAATTGGACCACCATTTGCAATTTGTTCCTTGAATAGTGGCACAACACTTCCTCGACTGCCTAAAACATTTCCAAAGCGAACTGCAGCAAATAAGGTTTTCCCCTCTTCGTTTAAACTTGTGACAATCATTTCGGCAACACGTTTCGTAGCCCCCATGACATTTGGAGGATTCACAGCCTTATCGGTAGAAACCATCACAAACTTAGCAACTCCAGCCGCTTTAGCAGCCTCAGCAACATTTCTTGTTCCATAAATATTATTTTTAACTGCTTCAGTTGGATTATACTCCATTAGAGGAACATGCTTATGTGCAGCTGCGTGATAGACACGATCTGGTCGGTACTCTTTCATAATATGAAATATCCGCTCTCTGTCCTGAATATCCGCTATGATAGGAACAATTTCTACCTCTTCTCCGTAGTTAGTAGTCAGCTCTTTATGGATTAAATAGATAGAATTTTCTCCATGGCCTAATAGTAATAACCTTGCAGGAGAAAAACGAACTATCTGGCGACAGAGTTCTGAACCAATTGACCCTCCAGCTCCCGTAACCAAGACTGTCTTACCTTCAATATTGGACTGCAAACTTGTTTGGTCAAGTTTAACTTCTTTTCTCCCCAACAAATCAGCAATATCAATTTCTCTTAATTTGTGTACTTTTAACTTCCCTGTAACAACTTCTTCATACTTTGGCATAGCACTGACTTTAGCGCCTGTCTTTTTACAAAGAGAGAGAATGCGCTCATACTCATCTGGTTTAAGCGACGGAATAGCCACTACTATTTGACTTATCTCATAATTTGCTACAATTTCTGGAATTTGTTCGTCTGTACCTACAACCTTAATACCATGCAGGAGCGAACCCTGCTTACTTACATCACGATCCACAACTGCAACAATTTTTAATTCTGGTGAGTCTTTTAGAGCGGTTGTGATAAATAAGCTTCCGCCATCTCCTGCTCCGACGACCAAGGTTCTGCTAACTTTACTTTCTTCAACTTCCGTATAAGTAGTCCCATTCTTAAAACTGTACCACATTCTCCAGCCAAGTCGCATAGATATAGTAAACAAAACAGAGAACATGCAACTAAGTAACAGAAAACGATAACTAATTTTCAGTGATAACGCAATTTCTGTAAGGAAAGTAATAAAATAGGCACCTAATAAAATAAAACTTATGGTACTGAGAGTCTTATAATCTGTGTAACGATTGATGATCGAAAACAATCGAATTTTAAGACCAATTACGAAATAAAGGGCGGCAACTCCTGTTAAAGTTTGTATTAAATTCAAATCTGATAACAGAACATACTCAGATAAGAAAAAGTATGCTACATATCCACTAAAATATATCAGAGTAGCATCAGCTAACATCAAAATAATTCTTTTTTGTGATCGTGTTAGTTCCATTGTCCCCCCAGATTTATATTATCTACTTAGTATTTTCTTTCCCATAGTTCCCGTAATTGCCGTACGCACCATAGATTCCGTATGAGCCATATTTATCCATAGCCACATTGTATTTATTTAAAATAACTCCTAAGAATGGTGTGTCTGTTTGTTCCAGCTGTTCTTTAGCCTTCTGAACCAGCTTGCGTTTGACAGTTCCTGCCTCTGTGACCAGGAGAGAAGCATCACATTTTTGTGCAATGATGGCTGCATCGATAACAAGACCGATCGGTGGTGTATCAACAATAACATAATCATAATATTTGCGTAAAACATTCATCATAGAGTCAAAGTTTTTGCCCTGAAGAAGCGCTGTTGGATTAGGAGAGGTTTGTCCAGACTCAATGACAAAGAGATTTTCTACATCCGTTTCACACAAACCTTGGGAAAGGTCCGTTTTTCCTGCCAAATAGTCTGTCAAACCAGTTATTTTCTCTTTTGATTTGAAGACCCCAGACATGACTGAATTTCGGATATCCGCATCGATCAAAATAGTTTTATAACCAGCTCTGGCAAAGGCAATGGCCAGATTTGTTGAAGTCGTTGACTTTCCTTCATTGGGCTGAACAGAGGTCAAGGCAATAATTTTGAGGTTGTCCCCGCTCAACTGGATATTGGTACGAAGGGCGTTGTAATACTCTTCTGTCTTCTCAATAGAAGCTTTTCTGCTTCTTGATAATTCTAATCTCGGCATACTATCTCCTTATTTCAGTTTATTCATGTCAGGTACAACGCCAAGCAAGGTCAAACCCATAACTTCTTCAATATCTTCTGGCTTCTTCACTCGGTCGTCTAGAATATCTACCAACAGTACAACTACAACCATCACAACGCCTCCCGCAAGGAAGCCAAGCAACACATTGCGGCGGATATTTGGTGAAGATGGCTCTTTAGGTACTTCCGCTTCTTCCAAGGTTGTAACATCTGACACTTTAGTAACCGCAATGATTTTTTCTGCAGCCACTTCGCGAAGCGTATTGGCTATGCGGCTAGCCTCGTTCGGATTCCCATCCGCTACGGTGATTGATACAATCCGTGTGTCGGTCGGTACTGCAACAGTCACTTTTGCCGACAGTCCAGCCGGTGTCGTCGGCAGATTTAGCTCTGAAATCACGCTCGCTAAAACGTCTTGTGATAAAATGATTTCTTTATAGTCTTTTACCAGATAAGCCCCTGCTTGCAAATCTTGATTTGTCAAAGCATTGTTGTCAGATTGCTGACGATTGACAACATAAATCCGTGTCGTGCTCTGATAAGAAGGTTTCGCTAAAAACACACTGTAACCCAATGCTAAAATAGCCATTACTAAAGCTGTCAAAACAATCAGAAACTTCCTTTTCCAGACTGTTTTCAACAAGGACAAGACGTCGATTTCAACCATTTGATTTTCTTGATTCATTTTCCTATTTTTCTCCTAAATTAAGATTGATGGTTTACCAATGCGAGGAATCGCTCCGCAAATTAAATAAACTCATCACTTAACAGAATTTCTTGATTTTTTCTAAATATTCGTTCTGCATATGATTCTCCGTATTTCTTAGCAATGATATCATAGGCTTCTTTTAGATATGGTGGACGGGAAGCCAAATTATGCATATCACTCGCTACAAAATGCACCAAATCATGGTCAAGAAAGAATTGAGCTCGTTTTTTCATAAATTTATATTTGTCACCAAACAATTTTGGCTTCAGAACACTGGAGCTGTTAATCTGCATATAACAACCCATATTTATCAACTCACGGACTCTTTTCTCATCATTTTCTAAGCAATGGTAACGCTCAATATGAGCAACTACCGGAGTCATACCCA
Organism: Streptococcus sp. STC1396; assembly: GCF_058933875.1. Lineage (NCBI taxonomy): Bacteria > Bacillati > Bacillota > Bacilli > Lactobacillales > Streptococcaceae > Streptococcus > Streptococcus sp. STC1396. The sequence continues at coordinate 14,148 of NZ_JBZYCU010000022.1, forward strand.
GACGTAAAACATTGCTCAAAGCTGAGTGAATTTCCTTGTAAGGAGTACTCATACTAAACTCAATCAAAGCGTAAGTCGTCCCCCCTAATTTGGGAATTCGCCCCTGCTCTAACTTTTCTAGGACATCACTTGTATAATAAATTTCTGCTCCGTAAAGAATCATCAAATCATCTGCAATTTCCTTAGCCAACTCCTGTACTTGCTTGAAGTTTGCTGCAATCTTTTCTTCCGGAGTCTCAAACATTCCTTTTCTGCGATGAGAAGTTGAAACAATCGTCCTCACTCCTTGGCGATAGCTTTCTTCTAGCAAAGCTCTGCTATCTTCAATCGTATTCGGACCATCATCAACATCAAAAACAATGTGAGAATGAATATCAATCATGTTTTACTTTCCTTCCATAGTATCTTGAATGGCTGCTTTAGCCGCATTCAAGCTATTTTGATCAATTTCCATCATATAAAGACTAGCATCTGGCATGGCATGAGATGGCAGGCCAGTCGTTCCATTTCCTGTTAGGGCTTGGGAAACTACATTATAACTACCACCAGATTCTAGCTGTGTATTCACTAAGTTAACCATGGTTTCAAGGCTCATATTTGTTTGCACAGAATCCTGCAGACCAGAGATAATACCATTGTAATTTCTCAAGGCGTCTGTTGACGTTAATTTCTGGATAATGGCCGCAATTACTTTTTCTTGATTTTTTCCGCGATCGTTATCGCCACCGCTAAGGGAATATCGTTCCCGAACAAAGGTTAACGCTTGTTCTGAGTTCAGAGAGATCGTTCCGATCGGATAGTTTGTATTTCCCACAGTAAATTCCTGGTCATTATAAACATCAATTCCACCAAGTAAGTCGATTAATTTCAAGAAAGAGGTGAAATTGAGACGAACATAATAATTGATGTCGATCCCATAAAGATTTTCTAGGGTGTGAACGGAAGCATCAACACCGTAGATCCCAGCATGGGTTAATTTGTCAGATTGGTTGAGACCGCCGTCTGCGATTGGCACATAGGCATCTCGTGGCGTTGTCGTCAACAAGACTTTCTTAGTCTTACGATTGACTGTCATAATGATATTTACGTCGGAACGAGACACAGATGAAATCGGCCCGTACGTATCAATTCCACTAACATAAATATTGAAGACATCCGCATTTGGATCTTGTTTCCCTATGGCTGTTTCAATCTTTTTAGTTAATTTATAAGAATATATTTTCTTAATCTTGGAAGCGTAGTCTGGATCCTCACTGCGAAGCGTATCCTCAAACACACTATTCAAAACAATGGCCTTTGCTTCCCCGTTTGTCAGAGACCGGTAGGCAGCTAAGTAAGATGTTGCTGTGTCAACTGTCAAGTCAACTTTTTTTAGTTGAGCTACATTCTGCGTCAGCGCATTGATGTTGTCAGCATCTGTCCCCGTCGGAGCTAAAACATTTGTTAAATCCTTAACATCTGTAATTTCACTGTCTGCCAGAACAGCAATGCTCATTTCATATTCTGAATAATTAGAAGTAGAATTCAAACCACTCGATAAATCCATGACTTCCTTGAAAGCATACATAGATATGGATCCCGCAAACAGAGCCAGAATAAGAACAATGCTGGTAGTAACACGCGCCTTATTTTTAAAGATAAGAAAGGCCGATGCGACTGCTACCAGCAGAATGAAAAAAATGGCGACAATATTCAAATATCGGAAAGCCAATAAATTGTAGCGAATAATCGTAAAAATTAGCAGGGCTGCTAACAAAGCATAGACACCCAAGAGTGCACTGTTCAGAATTCTAAAACGTTTTGTGTTCTTTGACGAGATCCTTCTTTTATGAGACATTACCGTTAACTACCTTCTATGTGAAATTACTCTAGTTTATTATATCACAAAAGTCCCCCTTTTTTAAGAAATTCTTAAGAATATTACATAATTGTAAAAAGTTTCTACTTTTTTGTGAACAATTTTAAATCTAAAATAGATGCCCTTTTTAAAATCAAAATAAGAAAACGATGCCTTAAAATAGGCACCGCTCGTTTCGGAAATATGTATAAAAATAGCGACGATCATTACTCTGCTAGTCTTGGATATTGACTTAAAAAAAGTAATTCTTTCGTCAAAAATAGCGCTTTGAATTATTACCAGTAAGAATCTACACTTTTTTGATTTATAATAAGGATAAAATACTAAACCCACTGGTTACACTTTATTCATTACACTAGTTTATCTCGGTCAACTTGTTCATAGGCCTGCAGCCCGTCATTGAGCTTGTCCCAGATGATTACCTCACCTGCCCGAAGTGACTTCTGCACATCAATGATGCGCTGATTAGAAGAACCGCGGAATTGCAGCATGAGATTCTTCTTTGTGATATCAAAACGGCCGTCCACCAAGATGTCAATCAGACTCAGTAGCTCCAGCTTATCCTCCGTTTCCAGCATCATCTCCTCCCAGGTGTAGCCTGTCCAGGACCAGATATCCTTGTCCGGCAGCTCTCTCCGAATCCGCTTGACCAAGGGCAGAAGAATGCCTGTGTTGAGAAAAGGCTCGCCGCCTAGGAGAGTCAGCCCCTGCACATAGGGCTCCGCCAAGTCCTTCATAATCTGCTCCTCCAGCTCTGGGGTATAGGGAATGCCAGCGTTGAAGGACCAAGTTGCTGCATTATAGCAGCCCTCACAGTGAAACATACAGCCACTGACATAGAGGGAGTTGCGGACGCCTTCGCCATCTACAAAATTAAAGGCCTTATAATCAATGATTCGCCCCTTACTCAACTCCTCACTTTTCCATTCTTGGGGTTTAGGATTATTCATCTTTATCCTCCAAATTTATCCAGTAACGCTGACTTCTATCGATTGTATTTTCGTAAACACCTCCAGCGGAGAGAATCGTGCGGCGGCTGGCTTCGTTGTCTTCATCGCAGGTAATCAGCACTCGTTCTAGTCCTTGCTTTCGAGCCTCTGCTAGTCCTAGCTCTAGCTGCAACTTAGCCAAGCCCTTTCTGCGTTGACTGGGGCGGATAGAATAGCCAATATGCCCGCCCTCCACAAATAATTTGTCATTCAAAGACAAGCGCAGAGCTAAAAAGCCCAGAGGCAAGCCGGTCTCATCAAAGGATAAAAATTGAATGGCAGGAACCCAGCCTGCTGGCAAGTTTGCCGCATCTTCCTGCCGTCTCACCATTTGTAACCAATCTTCATAATCCTTTGCTCGCTTCCAAGTGGAGCCCATGCCACCGTGCATATAGGATTTTGCTGCATCGAACTCCGCAATCATCTCTAAAATCGCGTCTTTATCTTCCAAAGTTGGTTGTCGTAACTTCATAGGCTTTCCTCAATCTATATCAATCCAATAACGCTCTTTCCCAGCTCGAATATCCTCTAAAGCTCCGCCATTAGCTAAAATCACTGCTCGGCTGGCTTCATTGTCACTATCGCAAGTCACTAGGACTCGTTTTATATTTTTACTTTTGGCTACTTGCAAGCCTTGTCGCAGCTGCTCTTTTGCCAATCCTTTCCCACGCGCAGAAGGACGGATACTATAACCGATATGCCCGCCTTCTTGGAGCAAATAGTCATTGAGCCGCAAGCGCAGATTGAGAAAGCCCACTGCCTGACCATCTGCAGCAAAAGAGATTAGTTGGATGTAAGGCACAAAACCTTCTGGCAAGCCTAGACCAGCTTCGGCGAGCTGAATCGTCTCCAGCCAGTCCTCGTAGACAAAATCCACTCCACCAAAGAAGCCATCCTGCCGGCTGCCAGCTGCTTCAAAGTCAGCCAGCATCTCTAAAATCTTTTCCTTGTCTTCTAGTTTCGGTCGTCTCAGCTCCATACTTCCTCCTGATACGAAGAGAGTGAGACCGCCTTGCGCCCCACTCTGACTTCTATTGTTTCTTGTTCTTTTCTAAAAATTGCTGACGCAGTTTGGCCAATCGTTCTTTTTTGCCGCTGCCTCCCTGCGAATGTTTTTCATGGAAACGCTGCACCTGAGCCTTTCCTTTGTCGTCCAATTGATACTTTCCCATCTTAATTTCCTTCGTACTTGATGGTCGAGCCATTCATGTGCTTGACCCGAGCTGATATTTCCTTGTGTCGGCCATTGACCATTGGACGGGCTTGCGGATTTCCTAAGTAACCGCAGGTCCGCTTGACCACATCGACCGTCTTAGGATCGCTGTTGCCACAGTTTGGACAGGTGAAGCCCCGCTCGGTTGGCGTGAAGTCTCCCTCAAAGCCGCACTTATAACAGCGGTCAATCGGTGTATTGGTTCCCAGATAGCCGACCCGATCATAGGCATAGTCCCAGACAGCTTCCAGAGCCTTGGGATTTTGCTGCAGAACAGGGTATTCACAGTAGTGGATAAAGCCGCCTGAGGCTCCTACTTCAGGATAAATCTTCTCAAAGTCCAGCTTTTCAAAAGGCGTTGGATTCTTGCGCACATCGTAGTGGAAGGAGTTAGTATAGTATTCCTTATCAGTAATATCCGGAACAACCCCAAACTTCTCTGTATCCAAACGGCAGAAACGGTCGGTCAGACTTTCAGATGGCGTCGAGTAGACAGAGAAATGATAGTCATACTGATCTGACCACTCTTCCACCCTACGCTTCATATCTTTGACAATGGCAATCGTAAAGTCCTTGGCTTCTGGATTGGTCTCCCAGTCACCACCATAAAAGACTGCTGCCACTTCATACAGACCGATATAGCCTAGGGAGACCGTTGCACGACGGTGAGTAAAGAGCTGGTCTACCTGATCATACTTGCCCAGACATTGGCCAAAAGCCCCATACTGATAAAGAATCGGTGCATTGGCTGGACTGGCTTCTTTGGTCCGCTCCACTCGGTAGACCAAAGCGTCCTCAGCAATATTCATCCGCTCGTTAAAGAGTTCCCAGAATTTATCCAAATCCCCCTCGGATTCAAGCGCAATCCGCGGCAAATTGACAGTAACGACACCTAGATTCATACGGCCGGAGTTGACTTCCTGACCATTTTCATCCTTCCAGCCCTGCAGGAAAGAACGGCAGCCCATCGGCACCTTGAAGGATCCAGTCAAGTCGATAATCTTGTCATAGGAAAGGACATCTGGATACATGCGCTTAGTGGCACACTCCAGAGCCAGTTCTTTGATGTCGTAATTAGGCGTTCCCGGCTCGAGATTGAGCCCACGCTTAAGGGTGAAAATCAGCTTAGGGAAAATCGCTGTGCGGTGCTCGCTTCCCAGTCCCTTGATGCGGATATTGAGAATAGCCTTCTGAATTTCCCGCTCAAAACGATTGGTGCCAAGACCAAAGCCCAGCGAGGTAAAAGGAGTCTGACCGTTAGAGGTAAAGAGAGTATTGATCTCATACTCCAGCGACTGCATGGCATCGTAGATGTCCTTCTTGGTCTTCGCCCAAGCGTACTCTTCCTGCTTATCCGGCAAAACCCATTGCTCCGCATCCTTGAGATGCTTTTGATAATTAAGCTCAGCATAGGGCGCCAAGACTTCGTCAATCCGATCGGCCGAACAGCCGCCGTACTGGCTGGAAGCTACATTGGCAATAATCTGTGAGATTTGCGCCGTCGCAGTCTGGATAGACTTGGGACTTTCTACCTCTGCATTGCCAATCTTGAAGCCATTTTTCAGCATTCCGTCAAAGTCAATCAGACAGCAGTTGGTCATCGGTGTATAAGGGCTGTAGTCCAAATCATGGTAGTGAATATCACCCTTCTGGTGGGCGTTGGCCACATGAGGCGGCAGCATCTTAAGGCCGATGGACTTGCCGACAATCCCAGCTGTCAAATCCCGCTGGGTATTGAAAACATCGCTGTCCTTATTGGCATTCTCATTGACCACCGTACGATCTTTATTGAGAAGCTTGTCAATGCTAAAATTAATGTCTGTCGCTTTTGAGCGCTCAAAATCCCGTTGGGTGCGGTAAGTGATGTAGTTCTCCGCGATGGCATATTCCTTGGCATTCAAAAGCTCATGCTCAACGATATTCTGAATTTCATAGATTTTGACATACTTAGCGAAGCGACTAGAAATCTCGGCCACAACACGGTCCGTGATGGTTTCCAGTTTAGCTTCCAGCATAGGCGTCATGGGGCCAATGTCTTGAGCTGCCCGAACCATGGCCTTGTAAATCTTACTGACATCAAAATTTACTCTCCGGCCATCCCGTTTTTCAACATAGATGGTTGGGGCTGTATCAAATTTTGTTTCTCTTAAAATCATCACGAACACTTCCTCTTCTTAATAAGTCATCTACCAAACATTATATCACTCCAAAATAAAAAATCAACATGTTGTGGTGAAAATCTGTTTTTTTTATTTCACACACAACATATTGTTTTTATTATTGGAGCTGATAAAGCTTGAAGTGACTGAGTTTAAGGTTTGTTTCTTTATAGTTTTTAGAAATTTTTGTATCTACATCAGACAGAAGTTGAATATGATTATTTACTAAAATAAATTTTGGTTCAACTTGATTTAGGGTATTTCGCAAATAAATCTGATTTTCATCTGTTCCTGTGTAAAGGGACGGAGTCAGAATTGAAACAGCAGACAGACGCTGGCTCTGTTGATAGAGACTAGCTGTATTATCCCAAGCATAAATCATATCTTTGGCGGAACTATTCTCCCGGATGTACCGAGCTGCCATCGCTCTTTCGCCAGAAACACCATTAGACAGAATATACTCCTGTACAAGAGGAAAGCCAATCAAGTAAATCATCGCCACAAGAGGCAAAAAGACCTGTTTTGAAAAATAACGATTCCAAACGGATGTCTTGTGCCGTTCACGACGGCGTCTCCCTTCGTTTTCTACACTAGTTTCCCCATTTTTGTTAAACCATAGGGCAAACAAGATAATAACAAATGGCAAAGCCGGGAGCAATTGATAAGCCCCCTGTTCAGGCAAGCCCAGCGCTCCAATGAAGACGGTCAGAAAACCAAATAAACTGAGAATACGTATAAGACGAACAACTGCAGCTTCTTTTTTAAATTGAAAGCCCAAAACGAAAGCTGTTACAAAGCCCAGCCCAATCGTCAGCAGACCATAATAGAGAGCATTACTCGGCAGCTGGCTGCCCGTCAATTTAAAAGCATCAATGGCATAGGTAACCTGACTAATGGCTACCCCAAAAGAGCCATTCCACACCGTGTAATATCCTAAAGGATAAAAGAGCAGAGAAAAACCAAGCAGGACAGCTAAACATTGATAAAGCCCCCTTGCTTTGCGCTTGGATGCAATATTATACGCAAACAGAACTAGACCTGCTAGGGTATAAAAGACTATACTCAGCATTGGTTCGACAAGGAAAGATAAGGCTCCTACAGCACCATATAAAATGAAAACTTCATCTTTCACCGCATTTTGCACATAGCGTACCAAAAAGGACATGCTCCAAAATACAAAGGGAAAAACAAAAATACTAGAGTAGAGGCCACCAAATCCAAGCGTCGCTGTCAACAAGTAAAACAAGGGTAGCAGATTTTGCGCAAGACTGGAGTTTGTGGTAATGTAGGAAATCGTTTTAAATAAATAGACTCCCGCTAAAACAAGGGCAAGGACTTGAAAAATCAAAAACAAGATTTGACCAAAGGCCATACTGCCAGCCCAATTAATAAGATAGTAGAGCAAACCACTAGTTCCATAGATATGGGAATAAATCGTTTGGCCCTGTACCATAGCCCAGCCGGCATAGAGATTCTGAGATTGTAAGTTTGTAGCTAAATTCGTCAAAAGCGGATTGACAACACTGAACAGACTAACAAGAATACTCCAAGAAAGCACTTTAAAAAGCGGAACAGGACTCATTTTCTTACGAAAGCGCTGAGTTCCTTCCTGCTCTGAAACTTCTACATTTGCTTCAGAAATTTCTGTCTTCATTTCAGGAATTTCCAGATTCTGTTGTTCATTTATATCATGCATAAAAAGCTTCTCCTTGATATCAGTCCTATATAGTATATCAAAAAGCTTCCTTTCTGTCAGCCTTATCCTGCATTCCTTTTTGCTTTTTACTCTTTTGAGCTGTTCTTTCTAAATCTCGAAAACGCTGATACGCCCTCCTTTCATAAATCTCTTGGCCTGCATACAGTATCTCCAGCAACGTCATGAAATCTTTCCTTTATTTTTACTATTCGGAAAAGAGACAAAAAAAGACCTGAATGAATCTCAGATCTTTCATTTACAACATTGGTGCAAACAACTGCATAATTTCTTTCACTAAGCGTTTATACCAAGAATGGTTCATGTTCTCAGGCAAGATTTCTTCGCAAATTTCAAACATTTCTTCAAAATCCTGCTTAATAACCGAAATCGTCTCCGTTTGATACATCAATACAGCATTCTCATAATGGTGAACCAGACTGCGATAATCAAAATTAATCGTTCCCACCACGGCCAGCTCATCATCTGAAACAACATGCTTGCTATGGATAAAGCCTGGCGTATACTCATAAATCTTAACACCAGCCTCCATTAAATCTGGATAGGCTCCGCGCGTAACAATCTGAATCAGCTTCTTATCAGGAATGAATGGTGTCACAATGCGCACATCCACTCCTCGCATCGCTGCATTTTTAATATCCTCTGTCAGATCGTAGTCAATAATCAAATAAGGGGTTGTGATATAGACATAATCGATGGCTTGATTGATAATATTCTGGTAGACAGCTTTCCCCACCTGTTTCTTATAAATCGGCTTAGGCCCGCTGCCATACGGAATATAGAGCCCCTTGCCTTCAACCCGCTGGCTATCAAAATGGTAACGGTCAAAATCCGTAATTTCCCCACGATTGATGTACCAGTTCATCAAGAAAAGACGCGTCAAAGCCTTCACCGCTTGACCTTCCAAGCGAATACCGCCATCTTTCCAATGACCGAAACGAACGATATGATTGATATACTCGTCCGCTAGATTAATGCCACCCGTATAGCCAACTTGCCCATCAACCACCAAAATCTTGCGGTGGTCACGATTATTATAGGCTACCGTCATCCGCGGAATCACTTTGTTAAACTTATGGGCATCAATTCCTAGGTTGCGTAATTTTTGAGTATAATCACCAGGAAGAGTCGCCATGCAGCCAATATCATCATAAAGCAGCTTAACCTCAACACCCTGCTTGACCTTTTCAAGCAAAATATCCAGCACACGATTCCACATCAAGCCTTCATCAATGATATAAAACTCCAGAAAAATGAACTTCTTGGCTGACCGTAAATCAGCCAGCATGGCCGTAAACATCTCCTCACCTGTAGCGAAATACTGCGAGGCTGTCCCATCATAGACATCTGCATTATGGTCCATACTCAAAAGAGATTTCACAATCCCAAAAGCCGATTTATTCTCCTGCTTGAGCTCTACCCGCAAATCATAGCTATTGTCTTCTCGAAACTTCACCGAGTCCATATTTTCTAGTTGCTGGACTTCCTTTTTGGACAAATGCCGCTCTCCAAACATCAGATAAAGCAGGAAACCAAAAATCGGCACAACTGCGATTAATAACCAAGTTACCTTGCTTTCTGGCGGCATATTGCGATTGACAATCGCTAAAATCGTTCCAATATACAGAAAAATAATCACAAGCGCTGATAACCAATTGGGAACAAGCTGACTAAAATAGAAAAAGGCCACAAACACCAGAATCAATTCCAGCAGCATAATAATAATACTGAACCCATACTTGGACATTAACAAACGAAATTTTCTGAAATTCATTCCCGCTCCCATCCTTTTACATATATTCTAGTATAACAGTAAATGAAGATTAACACAATCTTCACTCTGCTAAAAATGAAAAGGCCCCTTTTAACAGGACCTTCCTATCAATTTTTATTCTTTTGTAAAGACGATTGTGTCATCATCATCATTTTCCTGCGACAAATCTTCCAGAGTTAGTTGATTATCCTCTACTCGATAGCGCTTAACGTCGTCCCCAACGATCATGGTTTGATTAGTTCGATCAATCTGCACTTGCTTTATTTCTTGTTCATCATCGTGTTCAACTTTTGTCAGCGTCCCTTTATTTCCAGAGATTTCTAGGGTCAGGGAATCTCCTTCATGAGTCGCCTTATAGACTCCATCTAAGTCACCGACAGCAGTTTGACTGGAAGTAGCAGACTCTGAACTACTACTATTTGCGCTACTGTTTGCCTTGCTATTTGATGACACCGTCTCAGATGATTGAGAAACAGAGGAACTCGCTTGAGATTGAGAGGATTGCTTTGATTGATTCGGACCAGAATTTCCACAAGCCACCAATACAAAAACAGTCATAGCCGTAAAGGCTGAAAGAACTATTTGTTTCGAAAACTTCATATCGTTTCTCCTTTCTTCGTTCCACTTCCATTTTACCAAACAGGTCTTCCCAAGGTCAACTTATAAACGATTAAGATAGGCTCGAACCTCAGCAATAAAATAAAGCGATCCTGTGATAAAAAGGAGCTGGTCAGCAGCTTGCTCCCGCTTAAAACTCTCTATAAATTCTCTATAATCCGTCACATATTCAAAGTCCGCAGCTTCTCCTTGTCCTACGGATTCTCCATAGGCAAAGCTAGTCACTGTCACCTGAACTTCCGGCAAAGTCTCTTGCAAATAGGCCAGCATACCGCTATAATCCTTGCGCTTCAAAGCTCCAAACAGCAGGCTGCAGGTCTTGCCCTTCTGCCCCTTGATAAACTCCACCAAACGAGTCAGAGCTGGCAAATTATGGGCACCGTCCAAATAAATCCCCGGACTAATCTCCTCTAGACGACCCGCCCAATGAGTCTCCCTCAAAGAAGAAGGAAGAACTGAAAAATCAATCTCCCAGCCCCTTTGCTTCATAAAAAGTAGAAAAGCTTGCAAGGCCAGAGCTGCATTTTCTTCCTGATAAGCACCTTGCAGGCCCAAGACTACATGCGATAAGAGAAGGTCTCCATTTTTAAATGAACCGTTGGAAAAAGAAAAATCTTTGCCATATTCATAAAAATCTAAGCCCAAGGCTGCTGCTCGCTGTTCACAGACCAGCCGAGCTTCTTCCGGCAAGGGACCAATGACTGCAGAACAACCTTTCTTGAAAATTCCAGCCTTCTGCTCAGCAATAGCTGTAATCGTCTGCCCCAGCGTCTCCTGATGATCCAAGCCCACTGATGTCACTACTGCAACTTGGCCATCCAGCACGTTGGTCGTATCCAAAAGCCCGCCAATCCCAACTTCGATGAGGGCCAGATCAACCTTCTCCTCCCTGAAATAAAGAAAGGCCAGCAAGGTCAAAATTTCAAAATAGGATAGCGGGTCATGACTCTTGACCAATTCTATTTCCATCTCCTGAATCTGCCGCCCCAAGCGGATAAAATCAGCATCTGAAATCGGAAGGCCATTGATACAGATACGGTCATGAATGCTGACCATATGCGGCGATGTAAAACTAGCTACCTTTTTACCCTGATCTGTAAAAAGATTCCGCAGAAAGGCAATTGTCGACCCCTTGCCGTTGGTTCCCGTTACATGAATGACTGGGTAAGCTCGTTCAGGATTCCCTAATAAATCTACTGCTCGCCGCATCCGATCAAGACCTGAGCGAAAGTTTAGACCAATACGGCTGTTCAGCCATTCTTCAATTTCATTCATTTTTTCACCTATATAAAAAGAGAAGCGAAGCAGACTTCAAATGTGAATCGCAACTCGCTTCTCCCTTATTTTCTATTCTTTGCATTTCAGCTTAAATTTTAACAGAAATATCTTTCACAGATCAAAAAGGTCCCTCGAACCTTCCTCGCTCTCTAGTTTTCAAGCTCGGGCTAAAAAGGTCCCCCGGACCTTTTTACTCCTCCATAAAACTGTTGAAGACTTCTTCAATCATGTCCCATTCTGCATCCGATTCTTCTGGGATTGGTTGGAGATCCCCTTCTGTTCCATCTTCATTTTCTGTGAATGAATAGGCTTGGATTTCTACCTCGCCATTCTCATCTTCTTCAGCATTGGCTGGAATCAAAAGAACATAGTTCTTACCAAATTCTTCCTTGCCATCAATGGTCAGGAGAATTTCAAACAAGGTTTCATTTCCTTGCTCATCTACCAGTGTGATTAACTCACGTTCTTCATGTTCGTGGTCATGGTTATGATCATGCGCCATACTACTATTTCCTCAGTTCTTTCTAAAAGTTTCGATCCAAATAATTCTGTAAAATCAGCTGAGCAGCCAACTTATCAATCACTTTTTTTCGCTTGCTGCGGCTAATATCTGCCTGCTCAATCAGCATGCGCTCCGCCGCTACCGTCGTCAGACGCTCATCCTGATAGTCTACCGGGATTTGAAAAAGCTCTGCAATTTTTTCACCATAGGCTCTACTAGCGTCCACTCGCGGACCGCTGGTATTATTCATATTTTTGGGCAAACCAATTACAAACTTATCCACCTTGTATTGCTCGACAAGTTCCGTCAAACGCTCAAAACCAAACTGCTCCTTTTCCTCATCAATCTGAATAATTTCAAGTCCCTGAGCAGTAAAACCGAGTGGATCACTAATCGCAACACCCACCGTTTTTGAGCCGACATCCAGTCCCATAATTCTCATCAGAGGTCGATGCCTTGCCCTTTCAGATAATAACGCACTAATTCTTCTACGATTTCATCTCGTTCATATTTACGAATCTGATTCCGAGCATTATTATAACGAGGCACATAAGCAGGATCGCCACTCAGTACGTAGCCTACGATTTGATTGATTGGATTGTATCCTTTGTCATTGAGCGACTTGTAGACATCGGTCAAAGTCTCGCTAATTTCTTTTTTATTTGAATCATCAAGATTAAAACGTACAGTTTCATCTGTAAATCCCACAATTACACCCTCTTTCTTTAGAATATTACTATTATAGCATATTTACAGGCTTTTCACAAATTTAATTAACGTTAATTTTCTATTTTTTCAGCATTTTCTAACTGTTTTCCATATGACCAGTTCAAAAAAACCAGCCCTTTTTCAAAGGCTAGTTTTCATCAGCAGAATTAGGATGGATTTGCGACTTCCTTACCACCTTCATCTTTAAATGACTTGATAAACTCTTCCGGCGTCTGAGACTTCATTTGAGTAAAGAGTTGTCCATAAGTAGGGATCTTAGCAGCAGCATCGTAATCAAGATTTGTAGGATCAATAATAAATTCAATATTTACAACACCTTGTTCAGTAATGTCCACCTTAACTTCAATGCCTTTGACCTTTTCAAGCTTATCCACTCCAGCACCCTGTTTAATTGTGGAAATCAACTCGTCTTTTAGTGAAGACAGATCCTGATTAGCCAAGAATTCCTTGCTTTCCTCCGGCAAGTTTTGGTCAATACGAATGTTGACCTTTTCATATTTCTTGCCTTTGTATGTAACTGTCAATGTCATCGTTTGATCAAGGCCTTCTACTTTCTGATCTAACTGATAAGATTTTGTAACTGAAGCCTCCTTGCCCGCATTTTGAGAAGATTGATTGCCACCAGACTGCCCGCCATTTGATTGTTGACTGCAAGCTGTCAGCACCGCCAAACTAGCCACTAAAAGAATGAATGATTTTTTCATTTCTTTTCTCCTTTTAAAATTTTTATTACATTGTTGACAAAACATACAAATACGCAAAAGACTTCCGTCAACTGCTCAAGATGGAAGTTTTATTGTTGCTCCTCGGCTCCGTTCATCAGTAAATTATTGATGTATTCCTCAGGAGACATTTTTTCCATTCCCTTTAAATCAACATTTTTAAAATAAGACATTGAAGAAGCTTTCTCAATATCCAACTTTTCGAAATCATAGGTGGATGTGATATTTAGTTCATCTTCATTCGCAATGACTACCGAACTTGTAAAACCTGAAACCGTCTTGGCCTGAGCATATTCTTCATCTTTAGCAACCGACTCATCCAAGTACTTTTGAGCTTGCTCTATACCAACTTCTTTGATGGCCTCTTTTAGCTCTCCTTCAGTCGGCACAATCTTCTCCATCACAACTGTCAAAAAGCGCTTCCCTTGATAAGTTATCGTTTGACTCGACTGAGCTCCTTTCTCATCTTTGGGAAAGACTAGTTTCTTTGTAATAATTTCTTGTTGCTCAGCATTGTTGATAATCGGAAGATTGGTAGTGATATCTTCTTTATTTCCCTTTGCTTTTTCTTCTTTTTTCTGTCCACATCCTGTCAATATAAGCGTTACAAGCCCCAGGACGAGTAAAATTTTTTTCATGGCAAGTCTCCTCAAGTATTATTCTATCACAGTTCCGCTACATGTCAATTATTTTCCAGTAAATTCAATATAAAAATATATTTGAAACAATAACCGTTTAATATCGTTCAGTTCTCTCCTTAGCCTCCTTAGCTAATGTAGAAAACTCCACGCAAGAAAGGGGCAACTTTAAACAGTCCCCCTTTTTTCATGTTAGAGCGCAGCTCGCAGACGAGCTTCAGCGTTTTCTACGTTTCGTACAGACCGCGGCAAGAAAGCACGAATATCGTCTTCCTTATAGCCTACTTGGAGACGCTTATCATCCACCAAAATCGGACTTTTCAGAATCCGCGGTGTTGTCATGATAATATCAATCACTTCATTGACACTGAGGTCTTCAATGTCAACACCAAGTCCTTTCGCATAACGATTTTTTGAAGATACAATGCTAGCAATTCCATTTTCAGTTTTTGCTAAAATATCTAAGATTTCTTCCTTAGTAATCCCTTCCTTCCCAAGGTTTTGCTCCTTGTAAGTCAGCTGATGTGCGTTTAGCCAGGTTTTTGCTTTTTTACAACTAGTACAACTTGAGACAGTATAGATTGTAATCATGTAAGTGCTCCTTTCGCTACGCGATACTATTATCATAGTATATTATACCACAAAAACCATCGGTCTTGCGACCTATTTTGAAAAATTATTCCTCAATTTCAATGGCATCATCTAAATCAAGAGTCACTTCTTCCAGTTTTTCCACAGGAGTTTCAATCTTACCTTGAGCTACTTCTGCTGACTCATCGACTTCAATTAAACCGTAACGTACACGGACTTGACGGTCAATTTCGTCAAAGACCTCTGGATGATCAGCCAAGTATTTCTTGGCATTTTCAGAACCTTGGCCAATCTTTTCATCATTGTAGGAGTACCAAGCACCAGCTTTTTTTATGATATCCAAATCAGTCGCAATCTTAATCAACTCACCTGTCTTAGAAATACCTTCTCCGTACATGATTTCCACGAAGGCTTCTTTGAATGGCGGAGCTACCTTATTTTTAACAACCTTGATCTTGGTTTCTTTACCAACGTTGGTATCCTTCTCATCACCAGTTCCCTTGATTTGAGTATTACCACGGACATCCAAACGGACAGAAGCATAGAACTTCAGTGCACGGCCACCTGGTGTCGTTTCAGGATTTCCAAACATAACACCAACTTTTTCACGTAGCTGGTTGATAAAGATGGCAATCGTTTTGGTTTTGTTGATAGAAGCAGACAATTTGCGCATAGCCTGGCTCATCATCCGAGCCTGCAAGCCGACATGGCTATCACCGATGTCTCCGTCGATTTCTGCACGCGGTACCAGAGCAGCCACCGAGTCGATGACCACCAAATCAACCGCTCCAGAATCAATCAGCTTGCCAGCAATTTCAAGCCCCTGTTCTCCAGAGTCAGGTTGAGACAGCAGCAACTCATCAATATTTACCCCCAAAGCCGCAGCGTATGACGGATCCAAAGCGTGCTCTGCATCGATAAAGGCTGCGATACCGCCTTCTTTTTGAGCTTGAGCAACAGCGTGGAGAGCAACTGTGGTCTTACCAGAAGACTCTGGACCGTAAATTTCAATAATCCGTCCTTTAGGATAGCCACCCGCACCAAGGGCGATATCCAAAGCTAGAGAGCCTGAACTCATAACTTGAACCTTTTGCTCTGCCCGCTCGCCAAGACGCATAATAGCGCCCTTACCAAAGTCTTTTTCAATGTTCTTCAGGGCATTATCCAAGGCTTTTTGGCGCTCATCGCCGAATTTCTTTGTGATTTCATCTAATTTTTTTTGTTTCTTTGCCATTTATTTCTCCTGTTTTAAAATAATCTTTTGAGCATCTTTACATTATATCAAAAATCAGTTCTTTAATAAAGTTTTTCGTACGAGGTTGAAGGCGTGCATGACGGCAATCTTCCGCACATCACGTCGGCTACGGCCAGCAATATTGACTTCAATAATTTCCGTTCCAGTCGTAGTGGCTAAGCCGATAAAAACGGTCCCAGCTGGATGGCCTTCCAGTGAGTCTGGACCAGCCACGCCTGTCAAGCTAATAGCCATGTCGCTTTGTGTCAGCTTTCTGGTCTGCTCTGCCATTTTTTCAGCTGTAAAAGCGGAAACAACGCCGTGCTTCTCTAGATCTGCCAGCGGAATATCCAGCATTCGGCTCTTTTCCTCCATGCTGTAGGTGACGAAGCCACCTGAAAAAATGGAAGAGGCTCCAGCAAAATCAGCCAAGGTTGCCTGAAAGAGACCAGCTGTGAGACTCTCCGCCGCTGAAATTGACTTGCCTTGACTCTTGAGCAAGTCAAAGGCAACTTGAGCAAGCGAATTGTCGTCCCCATAACCGTAGAAAACCTCAGACAAGGGCTGCCCCTCGAAAGTCTCATGAGCCAAAATAGACTTTTCCACAGCCTCAAACTTGGCATCTGCTTCTGCCTGACTCAGAGCCTTGGTAGACAGTCGCAAGGTGACCTCTCCTGTCTTTGCATAAGGCGCAATGGTCGGATCGCTTTGACAATCAATCATTTCTGCTAAAATGGTCACTAGCTGACTCTCACCGATGCCAAAAAAGCGCAGCACCCGTGAAAACAGCTTTTGACCTGTGGAAAGTAGCGGAATTAGTTCGTTATTGACCATAGGCTTAAGCTCGCTAGGAGGACCTGGCAGAACTACATAGGTCACTCCGTCAACTTCTAGCAAGCCACCAACAGCGAGACCTGTTGCATTTTGTAAAGGAGTTGAGCCTGTAAGCAACTGAGCCTGACGCTCATTGTTGGGCGTTCGAGTATAATCCGGACGGCTGGCAAAAAAACGGTCTAGCTTCTCCACAGCCTCTGGATCAAAACTCAGCTCCCGCCCTACAAACTTGGCCAAGGTCTGCTTGGTCAAATCATCCTCTGTTGGCCCCAAGCCTCCTGTTAGGACAATTAAATCACTGCGCTCTTTGGCAATTTCTAGGACAGAGAGAAGACGGTTTTCATTGTCCCCCACTGCTGTCTGAAAATAGACATCAATTCCTAGACTCGCTAGCTTTTCAGATAAAAATTGGGCATTGGTATTGACAATCTGACCTGTTAGAATCTCTGTGCCCACAGCAATAATTTCTGCTTTCATAGAACCTCCTACCTTACTATTCGGAATTGGCTTTATTTTATCACAAAAAAGAGCAAAAAAGTTGATTTTCATTTCAGGAAATAAAAAGAGCTGTCAACTTTATTGACAAACTTGTCAACATCCTGTGGAAAACTTTTAAAAAGCTGTTTGTTATGGAGAATAACTGGATTGTTAGGCAGATACTATTGGCAAAGAAGATTTTTCTTTTTATAATAAAAATGAAAAAAGTAAAGAAAAACTCATTTATTTCGTTAGAAAGGGAATCATCATGAAAATTTCTCAAGTTCTCAAAGACATCCGTCAACAACATCAACTCACTCAGGAAGCCTTGGCGGAAAAACTCAAGGTTTCCCGCTCTGCCATTGCTCGCTGGGAAAGCGGAAAAGGAATCCCCGATATTGGCAACTTGATAGCTATCAGCCGCGAGTTTGATCTCAGTCTGGACCAGCTCATCAAGGAGGATGAGCGCTTGGAGAAAAAGGTCATTGAAGACAGTAAGGCTAAGAAATGGCACTATTTAGTCATTTTCTATCTCTTCTCCGCTTTGGTTGAGATTGCTATTTTTGCTTATTTGCATCATATCTTTATGGCGGGCTTCCTCATCTCCACCCTCTTTATGCTCTTCTATGAGCTGCGCATCTTTATCAAGGAAAAGATTTGGATGCAGAAAGGGCAGTAAGAATATTCACAGGGTATAGAAAAAGAGGCTGGGACAAAAGTCCGACCTCAAATATAAAAAGCGAACAAAACTAGTTTTCTGGTAATCAGAATTCTGCTTTGTTCGCTTTTTGCATTTAATTATAGATTTGAAGGGCTTAATAATTAAGATTTTTAAAAATTGAAATCTTTTTGTCCCAGCCTCTTCTTTCTCGTCATTCTTTAACTTACTTTCGTAGCGGAGACGGATGGTGGGCTCTCCGCGAAGGCTCAATCCCGCCTTTTCCCACATCAGGGTCATCCCAATTTTTTCTAAAGGTCCTTGACTAGCAAGATTAGGCTTAGTCGTGTGGGCAAGGAATGTCTTTATCTCAGGCATTTTCTGAACCAATTCTTTCAAGGCTAATGCTGCTTCAGTAGCGTAGCCTTTTCTGTGATAGTTAGCATTGACAGTATAGCCTATTTCCGCTGTTTCTTGTTCTGTATCTATTCGAAGAGAGATATTGCCAATTAGTTTGCCTTCAGCTTTCAACTCGATACCGTAGCGACCCAAAGGAGCACTTAAATTATATAAGACAAGACTCTCTCGGCTCTCTTCTATGCTTTGGTGCTCTGGATAATCATATTTTAATAATTCTCCATCTGAAGTATATTCATGATAATCCAACAAATCATCCATAGTCATGGGACGTAGGAGGAGACGCTCCGTCTCCAAGATACGATTCTCTGCTAAATATACTAAGACTCTATTATCCATCCTTCATTTCCTTTCTGAATAATCTTAAAAATGACTAGAACACAATATCTTCTTTTTATTGACTTAGCAGTCTACTGGCTTATTGAAAAAATTGTAATCACAAAAGCAATGATATTGTTACAACAATGGAGGGCAATTGGATACCAGATATTTTTGTCCTTTTTCAGATACAGAAGCGAGAAAAACAAACCTCCCGCAAGATAGGAAATCGCCGTCACCCACTCAGATAAAGCCCAGCTGTGCATATGGAGGGTGGCAAATAGCAAAGTCGTTAAAATGATTCCAAGCAAGTTAGAAAATTTTGCCAAGAAGGTGCCTAGGAAAAAGCGACGGAAGAAAAACTCTTCAACGATTGGCCCAATAAAGCAGCCGATAACCAAGATTAGAAAGGGATTTTTCAACAAGGCACCTTGAATACTGGCTTCATTCTGTCCCTGCAGTGGCAAGCCCAAACTATACTTGATGAAAACCGAAAGCAGGTTGCAGGCAATAGACAGGAGGAAAACAAAGACCATATACAAGGAAATCGTTTTTAGAAATTCCTTCTTTTTAGTCAGAATCAAGGCTAGCTGCTCCTTTAATTCTTCCCGATAAGCTAAGATTCCCAAGGTAAATAAGAGGAGATAAACTGGGTAAATCAACCAATTTATCCCAAGCAGTTGCAAGCCTCTACCTAGAAAGAAGATCGTATAGAGGCTTATAAAAATGAGGAGAAATTTTCTTGTTTTCATTGCTCTACTTCCAATCACAATCGTTTTCATGATCATTGATAAGGCCAGCTGCTTCTAGGAATGAATAGACACAAACTGGACCGACAAATTTGAAGCCTTGCTTTTTCAGCGCCTTGGACATGGTTTCTGAAAGCTCTGTCTTAGTTGGGGCTTCCTTGTAATAGACAACCTGATTGTCAATCGTTTTGAAACCGACAAAGGACCAGATATAGTCATTAAAGGAGCCAAACTGCTTTTGAACAGCCAAAAAAGCTTGGGCATTATCTCTAGTCGCATAAATTTTCATCTTGTTACGGATGATGTCAGGATTGTCCAACAAACCATCCAGATCTGCATCCGTCATCTGAGCAATTTTCTGGGCATCGTAGAAATGAAAAGCTTCCCGAAAAGCTTGGCGTTTATTCAGAATGGTTTCCCAAGAAAGTCCGGCCTGATAGGTCTCCATGCAGAGCAGTTCAAATAATTTCTGATCATCATGGAGGGGCTTGCCCCACTCCTCATCATGATAAGCCACATACAAGGGGTTGTTCATTTTTACCCAGCCGCAGCGTTTGGTCATATTCCCTCTCCTATTTTACCAACATCTTGAGAGCAGACTTGATATAGTTTTCAGCTGTATCCGTTGTTCCTTCAAAGAATTTCTTAATTTTCTTAAGTTCAGCAGCCTTGTAGCCCAGAGCCAGCATGGCTTCCATAGCTTCCTCCAGCTCCTGATTATCCACAGTCTGGGCAGGCGCCTTGCTTTTTGCCGGACCATCCGCCGCCACTACTTTGCCCTCTAAGTCCAGCACCATCTGCTGGGCTGTCTTCTTGCCAATCTTAGGAAACTTGGTCAGGTAGGTGATATTTTTCTGCTCAATGGCCTGTACTAAGCCAGCATTATCATCAGCCGCAATAATAGCCAGGGCAGACACTGGGCCAATACCTGAGACTGAAATCAAGCTGAGAAAGAGTTGCTTCTCCTCTTCTGAGCGAAAGCCATAAAGCAGCTGCGCATCCTCACGGACAACCTGATGCACATAAATTTGAGTTTCTTGGTTGACCAGACTTGAGTAAGCATAGGGATTGGCCACATGAAGAATATAGCCGATAGAGTTGACTTCCAATACGATGTACTTAGCTGTGATTTTACTGATGATTCCTTTAAAATATTCGTACATAATCTTCCTTCTTTTTGTATCATTTTGCCTATCTAGTATATCATATTTTAGGTCTAGAAGCTGCAAATAGAAGTGCAACCAGCGGTTGACAAAATGTACAGTAAGCTGTATTCTCAAGATGACTAAAAGCTGTTAGGATAGAGTTAGCAAAGAAAAGGAGGCCGTCACGATGAAACTCGCTGATAAATTATTTGAACTAAGAAAAGAAAAAGGCTGGTCACAAGAAAAACTAGCTGAACAAATCAATGTCTCTCGCCAGAGCATTTCCAAGTGGGAATCTGACCAAGCGCTGCCAGAGCTCGAAAAAATTGTAGAGCTAAGCAAGATTTTCCAAGTGACAACAGATTATCTGCTTTTAGAAGAAAGCGACAAGTCGGAAATAAAACCCGTCCTCTCAGAAGACGAAAAAGATCGCTACTACAAGGAAGTAAAATCTTATGGCTTCTGGCATGTTCTATATATTTTTGTATCAGCCTTGGCTATTTTTCTCTTCTTCGCAGGTTCTAGCTTTCCAGCAAAATTCACTGCACTGGTCTGGCTATCCTTCTTTCTCTTAGTCGCATCAGCAATGGCTATTAACAAGGCGCTAAAAATCAAGAAAAAGTATCTGGACAAGGTTATAGGCCTTGATGATTTTAAGAAAGAAGGTGCTAAAGATGAAACCAAAAACTGACAATCCCATACCTGTCAAAACTCGTCTGAAAGAACTCTTTGGCGACTGGCTCTTCATCTCGGGCTACCTCATTGCTCTTTTTTTACTAGCTATGGGCTTTTATAATCTGGTTCTAGGGGGCATTCCTGTATTCACTGAAGCCCAGAGCCAGCTATTGGATTTTTCTACCTCAGTCCTACCCCTAACTGTTATCTTTGCTTGGTTAGACTATAGAAAAGGCAGTTTTGGCAAGCGTTGGACAGGTTTACAGCTAGTTTACAAGCATAGGAGCTTTGCCCACAGCCTTTTGCGCTCTGCCATCAAGTTTTTCCCTTGGCAACTGGGACATATGGGAGCTATCCGTAGTGCTTATCAAGCAGATGCTCTGTCAATTTTATTGTCAACTTCAGCAGGGATTCTCTTCTTGATCTTTCTGCTGATGGGAACGCTTCGTAAGGACAAACGCCATCCAGCTGATTTGCTTGCTGGAACACAAGTTCAGCTCAAAAATTCAAAACAGAGTCTGGGACAAAAGTCCGACCTCAAATATAAAAAGCGAACAAAACTAGTTTTCTGGTAATCAGAATTCTGCTTTGTTCGCTTTTCGCATTTAATTATAGATTTGAAGGGCTTAATAATTAAGAT